>JAVHNW010000341.1:0-8354 GCA_036169755.1 bacterium
GGGGGGCGGGCCAGGGTTGGCGCTCATCCAGATGGTAGGGGAAAGTCAGCGAAGGGCGGGCCGGGTCGGTAAAGGCGACGGTGAAGTTTTCGGCGGGCAGGACCCCTTTGAGAATTTCGTGAATGCGCACGAAATATTCGTACAGGGTGGCGGCAGAAAGACCGGCCTGCGAGATGCGGTAGACCGCGCTCTGAATTTGTTCGGCGCGGCGGCGCTGGTCAATGTCGCGCAGCGTAACCAGGGCGCGTTCCTGCCCGTCCAATTGCGCCAGGCGAAAGTTGATGTCAATCCAAAATTCGCGGCCAGTCTGGCTGCGGACACGCCATTCAAAAAATTGTGGGCCATCGCGGCGGGCGCGGCGTAGCATTTTCAGCGCGTCACGGCGCGAAAAGGGGCTGGCGCTGGCGCCCAGGTCAAAGATATGCAGCTGTCCGATTTCCTGGCGCGGGTAGGCAAACAGGTCTAAAAATTTTTGATTGGCTTCGAGAATGGCGCCGGTGAACACATCGGCAACGATGATGACATCGTTGACCGAATCAAAAACGGTGCGCACCCGCTCTTCGCTTTGACGCAGCGCGGTGTAGGCTTTGTCCAACTCGCGCACCTGGTTTTCGAGGCCGCGCACCAAACCGCGAATTTGCTCATCGGTCTGGAGCAGCGGGCGAACAATCAGCCACCAGGTCAATCCGCCGCCAGCCAGTATCATCAGCGCCATGCTGAGCGTCAACTGCGCCGTCACAGCCACGTTTTGCTGCAAAAAAACAGCCATCGCCGCCAATGGAAGCAGCGAAAGCAGTAAAAACCACAGCGTTAAACGCGAGGTAATCGAGGAGAAAAACTTTTTCATGCGGTTTGGTGATTAATCATATCATCATTGAGGCTGTATAATACTCGCGTACTTTCCAAAATTCAGCGGAGACTTGCGCCATGACCAAATTTCGTCTTTTCATCAGCCTGTTGATTTTACTCCTGCCAGGGTTGGCTGCCTGCCAGCCGAAGAACGGCGGTCAGCAAGCCGAAAGCGCCGCCACATCCCTGGCGCCAGTTCCCGCCACGCCGATACTCCAGCCGACCGCCACAGAATCTCTCCTGGAACGCTATTACATTCCCACCTATTACTCCGTTTTTTACGGCGAACTTTTGACCACTTCGCAAAATGAAGAACTGCTCACCATTTATTCCGACATCAACGCCGCCGGTCTGGAGTCGCTGCTGCGCATTTTCAAAGAACATTATCCCTGGATAACCATCTCGCTGCAAGAAGCGGACGGAAGCGCTGTTTTTCAGCGCTATTACGCAGATTTGGCCGCCGGCAGCCGCAGCGCCGACCTGATTATTTCCAGCGATGCGGGCGGCTGGCAAGACGCCATCGCCCAGGGCCAAATTCGCACCTACCTCTCGCAAGAAGACAGTTACCTGCCCGGCTGGGCGCGCAGCGCCATCGGCATTTACAGCATCAGCGCCGACCCGCTGGTCATCGTCTATGACAAAAACCAATTCGGCGCGCCGGTAGACACTCTCGGCCAAATCGCCGCGCTCGACCCGTCCACCTACGCCGGACGCATCCTGACCCTGGACGCGCAAACCAACAACGCCGCGCTAATTTCCAATTGGTACTACACCAAGGCTCTCAACCCAAACGGCTGGGAGCGGCTGGGCAAAATCGGCGCAACCCTGCCCGGCCTGCTCGCCTCCACCGAGGAAATTCTACGCGCCATTAACAGCGGCCAGGCCGCCATCGGCTACTTTTTACCCGCCAGCCAGGTTTTCCCACAACTGCCCAATTTCCCCAATTTAACGTGGAACTACATCAAAGACGGCCAGCCCCTGCTGGTTCACCACATAGCCATCACCCAGGGCGGCCAAAATTCAGCCAGCGCCAAACTGCTGATTGATTTCACCCTCTCACAGGAAGGCCAAATGGCCCTGGCGCTTGGCAGCCTGACGCCCATCCGCCCCGATGTCTTCGATGTCACCAACCTGCACCTCGACCGGGTGGGCCAGCAGGTCGGCGCGGAAAACATGCTCTACTTCGCCCTCGATGCAGAAATCGCCCAACCCAAGCAGCGCGAGGCTTTTCTGATGCGCTGGAATTTAACGATGAGACCCATCGCCACACCTACAGCCGCACCCACGCCATAAATGCGGAAGACTGCGCCGGGGCTTTTTCTGGCCGAAGGCCAGGACGCCGCCCCAAAAAACAGTGACCGGGCCTCAGCGTGGATTCTCCGCCGGGGCCCGGTCACTGTTTCAGAAAGCGAATCCGCGCCTCAGCCGCGACCCGCCAGCGAATCCGCAATCAGCGCATCGTACTGCGCCGTTTGGGTAAAACCCTTCAGCGCCAGCTTTTTGCGCCGCGCCGCCGAAATTTCCCCGGCGCGCAGTTCGGCCAAAGCCGCCGCATAATCTGCCGGGTCACACAGCAGCGTCACCCGCTCGTGATTTTTGGCCGCGGCGCGAATCAGCGTCACCCCACCGATGTCAATATTTTCAATCAATTCAGCGTAGGAAACGCCCGCCCTGGCAAGCGTGGCTTTAAACGGGTAAAGATTGACGGCCACCAGGTCAATAAAATCCCAGCCCAACTGACGCAGTTCGGCGCGGTCGGCCTCGGTCGGGCGCGCCAGCAGGCCGCCATGAATGGCCGGATGCAGGGTTTTCACCCGCCCGCCGAGAATCTCTGGCGAGCCGGTGTAGTCGGCCACTTCGCGCACCGGCAGCGCATTTTCGCGCAACAGGCGGGCGGTGCCGCCCGAAGCCAATAAATCCCAGCCAAGCGCGGTCAGGCCGCTGGCAAATTCCACCAGGCCGGTTTTATCGTGCACAGAAAGAATGGCAGTTGGCATACGTTCTCCTTGGGGTTGAAATGGGAAAAGTGTACCATCCTATTTTACAGGAACAAAATCAATGGTAGGCCCGTCTTACAATAAAAATTCACTCGCCGGAGGTTTTCATGAACACATTTTTGCGTCTACTTTTGCTTTGCGGCCTATTGACCGCCTGCGCGCCCGCCGCGCCAACCCCAGCCGCCACACCAACCAATGAAGCGCCGACAGCAACGACATCCGTTGCCACGCCGACAATTGAAGCGCCAACACCGCCGCTGGCAACGCCGGAGCCAACTCTCTACGACCCGCTGCCCAGCGACAAAGACTTGACTCGTGGCGATGTTTTTTTGGAGCAGATGGAAATTCTGACGCTGGAAAGCAACCCGCCGCGCTACGCGCTGAGCCTGAGCGGCTCGCTACCCACGCCGTGTCACCTGCTGCGCATCCGCGCCGCCGCGCCAGACGCGGAAAATAAAATCATGGTTGAAGTCTACGCGCTGACCAACCCCAAAATGATGTGCGTGCAAATGCTCAAGCCTTTCGAGGCGCAGTTTTCGCTGGGAAGTTTTCCGGCGGGGCGCTACAGCGTCTGGGTCAACGGCCAAAATGCGGGCGAAATCGAACCGTAGGCGGGGCCGCATCAGAATTTGACGAAGACGGAAAGCACGGTGAAAGCCGAGGCAATCAAAATAATCACGGTGCAGAGGATGGCGAACCATTTTTGAAAGCGGTTATTGGCAAAGCCACCCATCAATTTCACATCACTGGTCAGCCGAATGAGAAAGTAGAAGACCGGCGGAAGCATGATGGCGTTGATGATTTGCGTCACCACCGCCACTTGAAAAAGTGAGATGTTGGAAAAAATGACAATCAACGTGGCGACCACCAGTTGAACGATGTAGAGAATGTAAAACGTTTTGCTCTTTTTGAACGAGTCGTCCAGGCTGCCGGAGACGCCGAAAAATTCAGCGAAGGCGTAGGCTCTCGTCAGTGAAACCACCACCAGCCCCATGAATCCCGCGTTGAGAATGCCGAGGGCGAAGAGTGTCCCGGCCAATTCTCCGGCGAAGGGTTTAATCGCCAGGGCGGCCTGTTCGCCCGAAGTGAGCGGAATGTTGTGGACGAATAGGGTGGCGGCGGTGGCGACAATCATAAAAAAGGAAAAGAAGTCGGTCAGGAAAGCGCCCCAGTAGGTTTCCAATTGGGAGAGGCCGACCTTTCCGGCTTCGATTTTTTTATCGTAGGCAAAACTGCTGATGAAGAATTGCCCCCAGGGGGTGATGGTGGTGCCGAGCACACCCATGCCGATGATGAAATAATCGCGCAGGTAGGCGCCGGTAAACTGAACGCCGTGCGGGTAGAGCAAGTTGCTGGCCGCCAGTTTCCAATCCGGTTTCGCCATGACCGCCGAAAAAATGTAGGCCAGGAAAAAAAAGCAGGCCAGCAGCATGATGTTTTGGGTAAATTTGTAGTTTCCGCGCGTGATGACGACAAAAGAAATCAGCACAATTGCAATCACTGCCGGAATGGGGGAAATGTTGAACATTTGGCTGGTGGTTTTAACCGCCGAAATTTCGGTGACGAGCGTGCCAATGTTGGCAATCAGCAGCGCCAAAAACATCCACAAGGCGGCGCGCACGCCGTATTTTTCCCGAATCAAATCTGCCAGGCCGCGGCGGGTGATGACGGTGAGGCGCATGCCCATTTCTTGGGTAATCGCCAGCAGCAGGGTAATCACCGGCAGCAGAAAGAGAATCGGGTAGCCGAGTTTTGCTCCGGCGATGGAGTAGGTCGCCACCCCGCCCGCGTCATTGTCGGCCATGGCGGTGATGGTGGCCGGGCCGAAAACCGAGAGCAGCAGGAGAATTTTTTTCCATCCGGTGGAGAAAAAGTTCCGGTTTTTGTTGATGATGTAATCCGTCATGGCGGTTTTTCTCCTTTAGCGGTAGAAACGGGGCAGGCGTTTTTTCCAGGCGGTGGGGATGATTTTGTCGAGGGCGTCATCGGCGATGACAATCCCCAACATCAGGTTATTTTCATCGGTGACTGGCACGGCCAGCAAATCATATTTGGTGATGGTTTGAGCGACATCGTCCTGGTCGTCCAGCGCTTGAACGGTGCGGACGCGCGCCTGCATGAATTCGGAGACGGGGGTTTGCGGTTCGGCAAACAATAAATTGGTCAGTTCAAAAACGCCCTGCAGGTGGTCGGTGGCATCCAAAACGTAGATATAGGCGAAAGTTTCCACGTCATCAGCCATTTTGCGCAGCGATTGAATGGCCTGCGCGGCGGTCATTTCGGGGGAGACGTAGGCGTAGCTGGTGGTCATAATGCCGCCCGCCGAATCTTCGGGGTATTTGAGCAAGAGTCGCACGTCATCGGCGTCTTCCTTCTCCATGAGCGAGACCAGGCGGCGGCTGCGGTCTTCGGGCAGTTCCGCCAGCAGGTCGGCGGCTTCGTCCGGCTCCATTTCTTCCAGCAGGTCGGCCAGTTTTTCATCGGGCATATTTTCAACCAGTTCCACCTGGAACTCGGTTTCAACATGTTCAAGTGTGTCGGCCACTTGTTCAACATCCAGCGCTTCGAGCAGTTGGCCGGTTTCCAAACGGTTGAGGTCGCTGATAATTTCGGCCACATCCGCGGGGTGAAGTTCGGCAATGCTTTCGGCTGGCACGCGCAAACGCATGAATTGGTCGTGGCGCAGCAGTTCCACGTTGTCCCAAGAGATGGAGTTTTCGGGCAGGCGCAAGCGCAGGGCAGAACTCACGGCGCGCGCCAGCGACTCCATGCCGCTGCGGCGCAAAATTCCGCGCAGGCCGACATCCACATTGGTGACGTAGAGCGTGCCATTGACGCGCACCAGTTCCAGGTCATTGACGCGCACCACTCGCGCGCCATCGGTATCAATAATTTGTTTATCCAGCACATCGCGCGAAAGATAAATATCCTCGCCGCCCAGGATGTACGCGGGCAGTTCATCGGCGCGGGAACGCAAGGGGATGGAGGGCGTGAACAGGGACAGGACGCTGCCCGAGGGGACAAGCCGCGTCTGGCCGCGACTCTCCACCAAAATAGCGTCAACTGCCGGATGAGGAAAGCCATCCCGCTCGCGCGCGATGACATCCTCTATTTTTCCCAAAACCGCCCCGTCCAAATCGGTGACGGTGCGGCCAAGAATTTCGCTGAGAAAAGCCATAAAAACCTCCGAAAATCAGCAGAAGAATAAAAAAACGCCTCGCATCGGGCGAAAGCGTTTTCTTAATGAAAATCAACGGGCGGTTTTGCCAAAAAAATCTCAGCCTGTTAAAAATGAGAAAAGCAGGCCGAAACGCGAAAAACTGCCGTAGAAACAAGAATTTGCCTCGCCGGATAAGGGCGGTTGCGGACTATGGTCTATATCCACGCTAAAGCCTCCTTTCTCATCCGCGCAGTTGAATTGGCCGAAAAAGGCGTGCGCGGCGGCGAGGCGAAAAGTCTTTCCCGAAAAAAAAATGCTGAGCGCCGGGAGCGTTCGCCTGCAAATTCGACTATACACCCGCCAGAGCAGGGCTGTCAAGGCGAGAAATCGCGTTAGTCTGTGATAAAAAAAATCAGCGCCGGTGAGTTCACCGGCGCTGATGAGCCTTTTAACGCGGATTATTTGTCTTCGGCGATCACTTTGCCAGAATACTTCAGCGCCGAGTGCGCCGCCGCCAGGCGGGCCACCGGCACGCGGAAAGGCGAGCAGGAAACGTAGTTGTTGCCAATCATGTGACACCACTCGATGGAGTTGGGGTCGCCGCCATGCTCGCCGCAGATGCCAACTTCCAGGCTTGGGCGGGTTTTGCGGCCTTCGTTAATCGCCATTTGCATCAGGCGGCCAACCCCGGCGCGGTCAATTGTCTGGAAGGGATTCTTTGCCAGAATGCCCTGTTCGACATAGGTAATCAGGAAGGCGCGCTCGGCGTCATCACGGCTGTAGCCAAAAGTCATTTGAGTCAGGTCGTTGGTGCCGAAGGAGAAGAATTCGGCCAGCCCGGCAATTTCTCCGGCGGTGACGGCGGCGCGTGGGATTTCAATCATCGTGCCGAATTTGTAGTCGAGTTTGGCAACTTTCTTCTCGGCCAGGACGGTGGCGGCGATGCGCGTCAGGCGCGGCTGAATCCATTCCAGCTCTTTGACGGTGCCCGTCAGCGGAATCATCACTTCGGGCTTGACCACGATGCCGCGCAAGGCGCAGTCGGCGGCGGCTTCAAAGATGGCGCGCACCTGCATTTCAACAATTTCGGGCATGGCGATGCTCAGGCGCACGCCGCGCAGCCCCATCATCGGGTTGGATTCGTGCAGGGAGCGGATGGCCGCCAGCAGGGATTCTTTTTCGGCCAGGCCTTTCGTCTCGCCCTTGACGCGCAGGGTGATGACTTCTTCCAGCAGTTTTTCTTCGTCTGGCATGAATTCGTGCAGGGGCGGGTCAATCAGGCGGATGATGACCGGGTGGCCGTCCATGGCGGCGAAGAGGCCGTCAAAGTCGGAGCGTTGGCTGGGCAGGAGTAAGTTCAGTTGGGCGGTGCGCTCGGCGCTGGTTTCGGCCAAAATCATTTTTTGAACGATGGGCAGGCGTTCCGGCTCGAAGAACATGTGCTCGGTACGGCAGAGGCCGATGCCCTGGGCGCCATACGAGCGGGCGCGGCGCGCGTCTTTGGGGTAGTCGGCGTTGGCCCACACTTGCAGGCCGCGGCTTTTGCGGCCATCGGGCAGGATGCGAATTTCGGGGCGGGCGCAAATATCATCAGCCCAGGTGAGCAGAGTCAGCAGTTCGGTTTGTTCTTCCAGGGTCGGCGCCACGGTTGAAATTTTTCCGATGAAGACCTGGCCGGTGGTGCCATCCACCGAAATCCAATCGCCTTCTCTGATGGTCACTTCGCCGACTGTCATCGTGCGGGCTTCCATGTCAATTTTGATGGAGGAGGCGCCAACCACGCAGGGGATGCCAAACTGACGGGCGACAACTGCCGCGTGGGAGGTGGCGCCGCCTTCGCTGGTGAGGACGCCCTTCGAGGCAATCATGCCGTGAACGTCATCGGGTTTGGTGAAGGGACGCACCATGATGGTGTCTTGCTTTTCTTCCTTCGCCATGCGCTCGGCGGTGTCGGCGTCAAAATAGGCCTGGCCGACTGCCGCGCCGGGCGAGGCGTTGACGCCTTTGGCGAAGAATTTGCCCGCTTTTTCGGCCTGTTTTTTGGCCGAATCGTCAAACTGCGGGTGCAGCAGGGTATCCACATTGTCGGTGCTGACGCGCAGGACGGCTTCTTCTTTGGAAATCAGGCCTTCGTTGGCCATGTCCACGGCGATTTTGATGGCGCTTTTGGCCGTGCGCTTGCCGTTGCGGGTTTGCAGCATCCACAACTTGCCGCGTTCAATGGTGAATTCAACGTCCTGCATGTCGTGGTAATGTTTTTCCAGTTTGGAAGTGATGTCCATAAACTGCGCGTAAACGGCGGGCATCACCTGGCCCATTTTTTCCACCTGGTCGGTGTTGCGGATGCC
>JAVHNW010000342.1:0-1616 GCA_036169755.1 bacterium
GAACTCGCCCGCCAGCGCCTGAGCCAATCCCTCACCTGCGCCGAGCGAGTAAAGTATTTGCTATCAAAGGAAACTTGCCAGTAGACAGTTTTCCTTTGCCCCATCCCCGGCTATTCCCTGCTCACTGACCACCCCCCAGGAGACTCTATGACGCAAGAATTGCAACTCAACGGTATCAACGCCGATGGCGCTTCGTTCAGCGACGAATTTGGCGCGCCCATCACCACCGAAATGATTACCAAAGTGGCGCGCGGCCAACGCCTGACGCCCGAAGACCTGCGCGATGCCAAAATGCGCCGCTCGCTCGACCAGGCTGGCGGCAGCCACTTCGGCGTAGCGGAAGGAATTGATGCCACCCAATTGGAAGAAGCCGGTTGGGCAGTCGTCTTCCCCGCCGACCTGCCGGAAAAATCGCTGGCGGCCATCAAGGAAGCCCTGCAGCCCCTGCTCGACCTGCGCAAAAAACAAGCGGGCGCGCTTTACCGCGAAATTTCGGGCGCAGAAGGTTACAAAAACGGCGAAAACAAAAACGACTTCCTCAAACGCTTTGGGCGCGGCCCTGGCCCGGCCCTCCCGGAGAAATTCCCCTACTATGTGATGCTGGTCGGCTCACCCGAAACCATCCCCTTCACCTTTCAGTATCAGTTGGATGTGCAATACGCCGTGGGCCGCATCTACTTCGACCGACTGGAAGAATATTACCAGTACGCCCGCTCGGTGGTCGAGGCCGAAACAAAAGGCGTCTCGCGCGGGAAACGCGCCGCCTTCTTCGGCACAGCCAACCCCGATGACCGCGCCACCCAAATGAGCGCCGAAAATCTCATTCAACCCCTGGCCGCGGGCTTTGCCCAAAAACCGGGCGGAAAAGGCTGGAAGGTGGAGACGATAGCGCCAGAACAAGCCACAAAAGCCAACCTGGCAAATTTCCTGGGCGGAAAAAACACCCCGGCCCTGCTCTTTACCGCCAGCCACGGCATGAACTTCAAAATGGACGACCCGCGCCTGCTGCCGCACACCGGCTCCCTGCTCTGCCAGGACTGGCCCGGCCCCAAAGCCCGCGTTCCCGTCACCGATAAAATGTACTTCTCCGCCGATGACCTCGCCGCTGACGCCGATGTTTTTGGCATGTTCGCTTTCATCTTCGCCTGCTACGGCGGCGGCATACCCAAAAGTGACAACTTCTACCGCCAGGCCTTCGGCGAACCCAAAGACATTGCCCCCTACGCCTTCCTCTCACAACTCCCCGTGCGCCTGCTCAGCCACCCGCGCGGCGGAGCCTTGGGCGTCTTCGCCCACGTGGAACGCGCCTGGGGTTCCTCCATCCTATGGGACGGCAGCGTGCGCGATGTGGAAACCTTCGACTCAACCATCGAAGCCCTGCTCAACGGCAAACCCGCGGGCAACGCCATCGAATACTTCAACGAACGGTACGCCGAAATCTCCTCCGACCTGACGGTGGAATTGGACGCCACCACCCCCGAAATTCAGGATGATGTCAAACTGGCAGGCATGTGGACCTCCAACAATGACGCCCGCAACTACACCTTCATCGGCGACCCCGCCGTGCGCCTGGCGCGGAAAGACAAAGCAACCCCCCCCCCCGCGCGTCCAACCCG
>JAVHNW010000343.1:0-1608 GCA_036169755.1 bacterium
TGACCAGGGTCAGTTTGTAGCTGCTGTCCCAGGCGCAGCCGCCCAGGTTGGCAATTGTCCAGGTTTTGGTGAAGAGGCTGCCGGGCGTGTAAATTTTGCCATCCGCGATGGTTTCGCTCATAAATTGCGCCAGGAAGCAGGGTTTTTGCGGCTGCCCGTTGACGGCGGGCAGGCTGGTGGGGGAGGGCGCGAAGGTGGGGGTGTTTTCGAGGGTGGGCAGCGGCGAAGGGGTAAAAGTAGGTGTAGCCAGCGCCGCTTCGGCGGTATAGCGCGCCTCGACAGTTTGTACGGCGCTGGTGGCAACGGCGTTGCCGTCCACAGCGGGGGCGCAGGCGCTCACTAAAATTGCCAGCGCAATTGTCCAGGTTTGGAATTTCGTTTTCATAGGTTATCCTTTCGAGAGCGGTTCCATTATAACAAAACGAATTTTTGGGCAAAAAAACAAGACGCCGGGCGGGGCACCTGGCGTCTTGTTTTTGAAATTCAACTTTCAGGCTGGGGCATTTTCCGGCTGGACTCCGGCCATCCACAGGCCGAGTTGTTCACGCGAGACTTTTTTGGCTTCCACCAGCGCCACAATCTGCCCGTGATACATGACGGCAATCCGGTCGGAGAGCGACATGATTTCATCCAATTCGGCAGAGACGAGCAGGACACCGACCCCCCGGTCGCGCATGGCGACAATTTCTTTGTGGATGTATTCGATGGAGCCAACATCCAGGCCGCGCGTGGGCTGATTGGCGATGACGAGTTTGACGGGGCGGCTCAGCTCGCGGGCGACAATTACTTTTTGCTGGTTGCCCCCCGAAAGTTTTCCGGCGGCGACGTAGGGGGAGGGCGTGCGCACGTCGTAGGCCTCAATTAATTTACGGGCGTTGGCGTCCAGCGCAGTTTGCTGAATGATGCCGTGCGCGCTGAAAGGAGCGTGGTAATAATCGCACAAAATCATGTTGTCGGCCACGGTGTAGCCCAGGATTAGGCCGTGCCGCTGACGGTCTTCGGGAATGTGCGCCAGGCCGGTGGCGGTGAATTCGCGCGGGGTGTGATTTGTCAGGTCGCGCCCGGCCAGGCGAATCGCTCCGCTTTCAGCGTGGCGCAGGCCGGTAAGCGCCTCCACCAGTTCAGTCTGGCCGTTGCCCTGCACCCCGGCAATTCCCAAAATTTCTCCGGCGCGCACCTCAAAGGAGACGCCGCGCACCGTTTCCAATTCGCGCGTGTCGCGCACGCGCAAGTCGCTGACGGCGAGTACGCTTTCCTGGGGTTTGGCGTCGGCTTTTTCAACGGTCAAAATGACATCGCGGCCAACCATCAACGAGGCCAACTGCTGCTCATTGGCGGTCTGTGGGTTGGCGCTGCCGACCACCTTTCCGCCGCGCATGACGGTAATCCGGTCGGCAACGGCCAGCACTTCGCGCAGTTTGTGGGTGATGAAGATGATGGAGACGCCGCGCCGGGTCAGTTCGCGCATGATTTCAAACAGGTCATCGGCTTCCTGCGGGGTCAAAACCGCGGTTGGCTCGTCGAGAATCAGAATATTGGCCTTGCGATAGAGCGCTTTGACAATTTCCACGCGCTGCTGAACGCCAACCGGCAGGTCGCCGACCAGCG
>JAVHNW010000344.1:0-1578 GCA_036169755.1 bacterium
GACAGGTAGTGAACGCCCATCGCCACGCGCGCCAACGAAACCAGCGGCGCCCAAATCCACAAAGCCAGCGCCAGCGGCGCGGGGCCGAGCCATCCTGCCAGCAGGGCAATCAAAAAGGCGCGCGCCGCATGGCCGGAGGGGAAGGAATGCGGGTCGGTGTTGCGATAAATTTTGCCCCATTCACCTTCCGGGCGGCGGCGGCGAATGATGAATTTGAGCGTCATCACCAGCGCGGCCAGAGCCGAAATCCAAAATAATTCGTAGACGGCCCAGCGCTTCCAGGCGGAAGCGCCCAGCAGCCAGAGCGCAATCAGCCCGGCGCCCCAAAACCACGAATCGCCAGAGTGGGCGAAAATCATTGCCAGGGTACGCAGATTTCCGGGTTTTTCAGCCACGCGCAGCGCGCGCGAGGCGTCCGCGTCCGTCTTCAGCAGGCGGCGCATCATTTTGCCAGGTCCTCGCGCATCATTTCAAGTTGATGGGGTTTGTCCACGTCCATTCCGGCTTCGGCGTAGGGCCAAAGGATGGCGCGTCCGCGCACATGAATGCGCTCCATGACGCGCTGCACCACGTCTTCGATGGTCAATTGGCGCAACAAAAGCAGCAGCAGGGTGTCGAACCCGATGACGGAAGCCTGTTTGAAGGGGCTTTTTCTTTTTCCGAGCAGGTCTTCCCAGGTGTCGAGGTGTTCGCTCGCCATGCTGACGTGAATCACATTAATATCCGCGCCACAGACTTCCAGGTTTTTGAGGCGGGTCCAGGTGCGTTTGGAATTGGGGTAACGTTTTTCCATCACATCGCGCGGCACCACGCCGTAGTACAGGTCGTGGTGGGTCTGCATGGCGGTTTCCGTCAGCCAGTCCACCATCTCGGCGCGCAGGGCGGGAATGTCGGAGGAGACAATCATCACATAGTCACCCGCCGGGCTGATTTGCTGTGATTTTTCCACCCCGGCGACAACGTTCGCCAACATGCGTCCCTGATTGGGCAGGAAAACGGTCGGCTTGCGGCAGCGAACGCCGCTTTTTTCGGTCAGGCCGATGATGATGACGTTTTCGACACTTTGGGCCGCGCTGAGAGCGTCCAGCACCCATTGAATCATGGGTTTGCCCGCCACGTCAATCATGGCTTTGGAGCGGCCTTCGGTGTAGGCGTAGAGCGGGTCTTCGGGCAGGGGAATGCCGCCCGCCGTGACAATGGCGTTCATAGACATCTCCAGGCTGCAGGGGTTAGTTGAGTTCCTGCAGCTGCGGCTCAAAGTGGAGTTGTTCGAGCAGTTCGCTGTATTCGGGCAGGGTCAGCGGGCGGTTTTTGCCGGAGATGGCGACCAGGGCCGCTTCCATCATGTTGGTGCCGAAGGAACGTCCTTCCAGCACCGGGGTGGTGGTGACCAGGTATTTGACACCAGTCTGGCGGAAGAGAGCCACATCTTCGGGGGTGGTGGTGTTGGTGACGACAATTTTTCCGCGCATATCGTCCGGCATATAGCGTTTGATGTAATGGCAATCTCCGGCGACGACAGCGGCTTCACTGAAGTAGTTGGTGAATTTGGGTTTGCGTTCTTCCTGCTTTTCGCCC
>JAVHNW010000345.1:0-8121 GCA_036169755.1 bacterium
TATAAACCATGACCTGGAGCGACTGGGCGACCATGCGGTGAACATCGCCGAGGCCGCCCAGTACCTGATTCCGCGGCCTGCGGTGAAACCGCTTGTTGACCTGCCCCAAATGGCCGAGCAGGCGCTTGCCAGCGGCGCAGCCTTTGAAAAATTCTGCCAGTTAATCCGCGCCCAGGGCGGCGATGAGGCTTTTGTGCGCCAGCCGCAGCGCCTGCCGCAGGCCGCCTGGGTCGAAACCGTTCACGCCTCGCGTGACGGGTTTATTCAACAGGTTCACGCCCGCACCATCGGCGAAATGGCGGTCACGCTCGGGGCAGGCCGCGCCAAAAAATCGGACGCGATTGACCACGCGGTTGGGTTTATCATTTACAAAAAAGTGGGCCAGGCTGTCGCCGCCGGTGAGCCGCTTTTCTCCATCCATGCGCGCTCGCAGTCCCAGGCTGAAGCCGTTCGCCCGCTGGTTTTCAACGCCTTCCAAATTTCCGACAGCGCGGTTGCCCCGCTGCCGCTCTTTTACACCGACTAGTAACTCGCCGCCCGCTTGCATAAACCATTGGTTTAGTGCATACTATTTAAACGGAGTGTATGCCATGAGTAAAGTTGCCTTGCGTGTTTACAACCATGAAATCGAATCGCTGATTGACCAGGGTCACTTGGATGAGGCGGTGGCTCACTGTCAGCATATTCTTAAAACCTTTCCCAAGCACCTTGAAACCTACCGCCTGCTGGGAAAGGCCTACCTGGAACTGCACCGCTACCCTGACGCCGTGGATATTTTCCAGCGCGTTTTGCTGGCCGTGCCCGATGACTTTGTCTCGCACCTGGGCATGAGCATCGCCTTTGACGAACAAAAAGATTTGGACGGCGCGCTCTGGCACATGGAACGCGCCTTTGAAAGCAACCCGTCCAATGGCGGCGTACAGGCCGAACTGCGCCGACTCTATGGCCGCCGCGATGGGCTTGAACCACCCAAAATCCGCTTAACGCGCGGCGCACTGGCCCAAATGTATCTAAAAGGCGGCCAGTACCCGCAGGCGATTACCGAAATCAAGGCCGTGCTGGCCGAAGACGCCTCGCGCGCCGATATGAAAACCCTGCAGGCGCGAGTCTACTTCCGCGCCGGGCAAAAACTAGAAGCCACCGAACTCTGCACCGATTTGCTGCGCCAGTATCCCTACTGCCTGGACGCCAACCGTATTTTGGCCGAAATTCTACCCGGCACCAGCCTGGCGCAAAGCGTAGAACTGTACCGCAAGCGCGTTCAGGCGCTCGACCCCTACGCCGCCTTTGTCACCACTTCCATTTTTGAAAGTGACTCGGTACAAGATGCCGCCGTCACTCTGGAAAAATTAAACCTGGATGAAACACCCGGCTGGCAAGAATCTGCTGCCCCGCAAACCTCCGCTCAGCCCGAAGCGCCCCTGCCCGAATTTCTCACCCAATCCGGTTGGGGGCCATCCACCGGCGAATTTAAAGAAGGCCCGGTGGATTTCGACTCCCCCGCCGAACCTGGCCCCGAACTGGCCGCCGCTGAAATTCCCGACTGGCTCAAAGCCATGGCGCCGCCCGCCGCCGCGCAGGAAAATCAACCCGCCGCCGATGCGCCCGTCTCCAACACCGACCTGGATTGGCTTTCCGGGCTGGGCGCCACGCCCGCCGCCGAACCAAATCCCGCCCAGCCCTCCGGCGAACCCGACTGGCTGAACGCGATTTCCCCAACCGCCGCCGCGGTCGAAACGCCCGACTGGCTGCAAAACATCGGCCAGCCTGCCGCAGAGGAAACCCCCGCCCCCGCAGAGGAAATTCCCGCCGCCGAAAACGCCGACCTCCCCGATTGGCTGAGCGGCCTTTCGGCCCCCGCCGCAGAGGAAACTCCCCTCCCCACCGCCGAAAGCCCCGCCGCCGCGGACGATTTATCCGCGCTGGTCACCTCCGGGCCGGGAGTCGCCGCCGAAGACCAGGACGCCGCCTTCAAATGGCTGGAAAGCCTGGCCGCCGGTCAGGGCGCAAAAGCCGAAGAACTGCTGACCAACCCCGAAGAGCGCCTCGACCAGGCCCCCGGCTGGGTCGGACAGGTGAACGATACCCCGCCTCAGCCCGCCGCCGAAGCGCCCGCGCCGTACCAGCCCGAAAAACCCATTGAACCGGAAGAATCCGTCATCGGCGACTTATCCGCGCCGGTCACTTCCGGGCCGGGCGTTGGCGCCGAAGACCAGGACGCCGCCTTCAAATGGCTGGAAAGCCTGGCCGCCGGTCAGGGCGCCAAAGCCGAAGAACTGCTGACCAGCCCCGAAGAACGCCTCGACCAGGCCCCCGACTGGCTGGGCGCCGTCTCCAACCCGCCCACACCGCTTTCGGCGCCGGTCACCGCTGAGCCGGGCGTTGGCGCCGAAGACCAGGAGTCCGCCTTCAAATGGCTGGAAAACCTGGCCGCCGGTCAGGGCGCAAAAGCCGAAGAACTGCTGACCAGCCCCGAAGAACGCCTCGACCAGGCCCCCAGCTGGGTGGATAAAGTTCCCGCCGAACCCCAGGCCGAACTTCCTGCCGATAACGAGCAGGAATCGGACGACTGGCTGAGCGGCCTGGCCGCAGCCACCGGCCTGCCGCAAAGCGGCGAAGCCCAGCCCGCTGCCGAAAGCCCGGATTGGATGCAGGAACTTCCGCCGCTTTCCAGCGCGCCCGACCGCGAAGAGCCAGAAAGTCAGCCCGCCGAAAACATCGCCGCCGAAGACAGCCCCGATTGGCTGAGCGAAATGGATCAGCCCATCTCCGGCTCTGGTTTGCTGGCCGAAGAATTACCCGATTGGCTGCGCGATGAATCGGCGGACGAGCGCCCGCCCATGCAGCAGCCGGTTTCAGATTGGATTCCCGCCGCCCAAGAATCTCTGCCGCCCGAAACAGCCTTCACCGAAAAAACCACTCAGCCGCTGGCTGAACTTCCGCCCGAACTCCCCGCCGCAGATGAAATTACCCTGCCCGCCGAATTTTCCATCTCCGCCGAGACTCCCGCCGCAGACGCTGAATTTGCCCTGCCCGCCGAATTTTCCATCTCCGCCGAGACGCCCGCCGCAGACGCGGCCCTGCCCTCCGATTCAGCCGGTGGCGACTGGTTCTCCGAGAGTCAGCCTGCAGCGGAGGCGCCCACTGTTCCACCGGCCACCAGCCAGCCCGCCGCGCCGCCCCCGCCCGCGCGGCCCGTTCTTCGTCAAACCGGCGCGCTTGGCCTCGATAAGGATAGCCAGGCTCTCCAGCGCGCGCGTGTGTTGATGGACAAGGGCGGTCTGGACGGGGCCATGAGCGAATATGCCAAACTCGTCAAACGCGGCAAATTGACCGAGGAAGTAATTTACGACCTGATGGACGCCACCTATCGCCACCCGGTGGACGTGATTGTCTGGCAGACCCTGGGCGATGCCTACATGCGCGCCAACCGCCTGCAGGAAGCGCTCGATGCCTACACCAAAGCCGAAGAATTGCTGCGCTAAATTCTTGGTACAATCGGCGCGACATTTCAACTTTTTAGGAGACAACCTGTGGAACATTCTCTCGTACTTGTAAAACCCGATGGCGTTCAGCGCGGCCTGGTGGGCGAAGTCATGGCCCGCCTGGAACGGCGCGGGCTGCGTTTGGTTGCGGCGAAGTTCATCCAGGTCAGCAAAGCGCTGGCCGAAGAGCATTATGCCATTCACAAGGGCAAGCCGTTTTATGATGGCCTGATTGCCTACATCATCTCCGCGCCGGTGATGGCGATGGTTTGGGAAGGCCCCAACGCCGTGGCCGCCATTCGTCAGACCATGGGCGCGACTCGCCCCTGGGAAGCCGCGCCTGGCACCATCCGGCATGATTTTGCGCTGGAAGTAGGTCGCAACATCACCCACGCCTCCGACAGCCCCGAAAACGGCGAAAAAGAAGCCGCGCTGTGGTTCAAACCCGAAGAAATCCTCTCGTGGAGCCGCGCGGTGGATGCCTGGATTTTCGAGAAATAATTTGCCCGGTCAACAACAAAGCCCCGCTTGCGGGGCTTTTCTTTTGGAGGCGTATGCGAATTTTAGTGCGTGGCAGCGGCGATATTGGCTCGGCGGTGGCGCTGCTGCTTTTTCAGGCCAGCCATTTGGTGGCGCTGCATGACGCGCCCCGCCCTTCAGCCTCGCGGCGCGGTATGGCTTTTGCCGATGCCTTTTTTGAGGGCGAATCTACCCTGGAAGGGCTGACCGCCCGCCGGGTCGCATTGCCCGCCGAAGCGGCGCGCGCCAGCGGCTTTTTACCAGTCAGCGCGGCGGATTTTTCCACGCTGCTGCGGCTTTTTGCCCCGCAGGTTCTAGTGGACGCGCGCATGAAAAAACACGAACAGCCTGAGCGGCAAATTGACCTGGCCCCGCTGACGATTGGTCTCGGCCCCGGCTTTGTCGCCGGAGAGACCGTTCACCTGGCGGTGGAAACCGGATGGGGCGAAAGGCTGGGGCAGATCATTCGCCTGGGAGCGACCAGCGCCCTGATAGGCGAACCCAACCCGATTGACGGCCACGCCCGCGACCGCTATGTTTATGCCCCCACACAGGGGATTTTCTCCACAACGCTCAAAATTGGCGCGCGAGTCGAGGCTGGTCAGGAAGTGGCCCGAATTGGCGCTGAGCCGCTTTTGGCGCCGCTCTCTGGCGTTTTGCGCGGACTGACGCATGATGGCGCGCCGGTGCAACCCAAAACCAAAGTCATCGAAGTGGACCCACGCGGCGACCCGGCGCTGGTCTTTGGCGTGGGGCAGCGTCCGCGGAAGATTGCCGCAAGCGTAGTGGAAGCCATTAAATTGTGGGCGGCGGGGGATTAATCTACTGAAGAGCGCAGCAGGCGCAACACTTCGGGCAAGAGCGCGGCGTTGCAGGCCAGCGCCTCGTTAAATGTATGACCAGGAATTCCACTCCAACTGCCAAAAAAGCCCCCGGCCTCGCGAAAAATGACCGGAAACGGGCCGCAATCCCAGCTATTCATCACCGGGTCGAGCATCACTTCGGCGCGCCCGGTGGCAATCGCCAGGTAACCGTAGGCGTCACTCCAGCCGCGCGAAGCGTAGGTGGCGGCGTTGATGCGTTCCCAGGCCGGGCCATGCCCATATTTTGCCATGTTGCGAACATTGGTGTAGCAAACGTAGGCGCGTTTTAGGTCGGCCTGATCCGAGACTTGCGCGCGGCGGCCATTCCACCAGGCGCCCAGGCCATCAGCGGCGCAGAGCATTTCATCGGTGCCGGGGTAGTAGGCCGCGCCAACCTGAACCACGCCGTCAATTTCGAGGCCAAGCAGCACGCCGTAGAGCGGAATGCCGCGCATGAACGATTTTGTGCCGTCAATCGGGTCAATCAACCAGCGGTGGCTGGCGCCGCTTTCAGCGCTGGCGCCAAATTCCTCGCCCACGATGGCGTGAGCGGGGTAGCGGGTTTCGATTTCGCCACGAATAAACTGCTCGGCGGCGCGGTCGGCGGCGGTAACGGGGCTGTCATCCGCTTTAAAATCCGGGCGCAGGCCGGTTTGAAAATAGCCGAGGGTGAGTCGCCCGGCGCGGTAGGCCAGGTCGCTGGCAAAAGTCAGCAGCGAGGTGAGTTCCATAAAAACTCCTTATCGGCGGTGGAACGGACGGGAACCTTTTTCAAGAGTGCGGCGCAGGGGGCGGGCAGGTAAATTTTGCTGGGGCGGAGCGGGGACGGTGTAGTCAAAATTCGGCAGGATTTCACGCGGCAGGGTCTGCTTCATAATTTTTTCCAGTTCGCGCACCATTTCGTCATCTTCGGGCGTGACCAGGGTGAAGGCATCGCCACTGCGCTCGGCGCGTCCGGTGCGTCCAATGCGGTGGATGTAGGCGTCAGGCGTGTCGGGCATGTCAAAATTGATGACGTGTGAAATGCTTTCCACATCCAGGCCGCGCGCGGCAATATCGGTGGCGACCATGATTTGATAATGCCCATCGCGGAAACCCGCCAGCGCACTTTGGCGCTGCCCCTGCGTGCGGTCAGAGTGCAGGCTGGTAACTTTGTAGCCCTCGCGCGCCAGTTTTTGAGAAAGCGCCTGGGCACGATGCCGTGTGCGGGCGAAAATCAGCACCGAATTGGTGTCGGTACGTTTGAGAATTTCAAAGGTCAGCGCGGTTTTGAGATGTTTGGCGACCGGGTAGAGCGCGTGGCTGACAGTGCGCGCCGGGCGGCTGAGGCCGAGGGCGACCCGTTTGGGGGCGGTCAGGGTTTCAGCGGCGAGTTTTTCCACATCCGCCGGAAAGGTGGCCGAAAAGAGCATGGTCTGCCTTTTGGCGGGCAGCAGTTTGACGATGCGGCGCACATCCGGCATGAAGCCCATGTCGAACATGCGGTCGGCTTCGTCCAGCACCAAAATTTCCACGTTTTGGAGTTTGGCGTAGCCCTGGGCAGCCAGGTCGAGCAGGCGGCCAGGGCAGGCCACCAAAATTTCCACGCCGCTTTTGAGCGCCTTGATTTGGTTGAGCGGCCCAACGCCGCCGTAAACGGTCGCCGAGCGAATGCCCGTTCCGGCGCTGAGGGTGCGGATGTTGTCGTTGATTTGTTCGGCCAGTTCGCGAGTGGGGGTGACAATCAGCACGCGGGTCAGGCTGCGCGGGCCGCTGAGCAATTTATGCAAAATGGGCAGGACGAAGGTGGCGGTTTTGCCGGTGCCGGTCTGGGCGGTGGCAATCATGTCACGCCCGGCCAGCGCTTCGGGGATGGCGGCGGCCTGCACCGGGGTGGCTTCGATATAACCAGCCTGCTGAATGCCCTTCATCAGACGCGCATCCAGATTAAATTGAGTGAAATTCACGAGAGTTCCTTGTCTTCAATGGTTTAAAAGCCGTTGAGTGGTAAAGATCGAGCCCTGATTGTATCAGGGTTGAGCTGGGCTGTATAATACGCGCATGTCCGCTTCCCTTGACCAGGCCACCACACAAACCTCCGCCAACCTGAAGGCGATTGCCCAGTCACAGGCGCTGCGCCAACTTTCACGGCTGACCCTGCCGGAGATTGAAAAAGTGGTTGAACTGACCGCTCAAATCCTTCCGGCGGGCAATGTGCCGGGGATGATTCTGAGCGGGCTGGCGCGCCTGCCCGCTCAGCGCCTGCCGCGCGCCACCGTCGAGCAGCACCTGCGCGCCTTGTTCGGCGGTGCAGAGCAGACCCTCGACAAATTGACCTTTGCCGCCGCCTTCATTGGGCCAGCCGCCGTGCTGGGCGCCTACCAAAACCTGCTCAAACTGGCCGGAAAAACAACGGAAGACGCCTTCCCTGAAGGCGTCTGGCAATTTTATGTGGAATATGCCCTGCGCGAAGACAGCGCCCGCCACGTCAACGAAACACACGGCTTTGACACGCTTTTGCGCCAACACCAAATTCACCTGAATGAAACCGACCGGCTGACGGCCTGGGTGATGGCCGCCATTATGAGCATCCATCAATATGACGCCCTGCTCGAAATCGAATGGCGCGAGCGGGTCGCCACCCGCCTGCTGCGCGAAATCACCGCCGAGCAGCCGCAGGCCGCCCAATTTTCCGGGCTGTACCGCGTCTGGGAAATTCAGCGCCCCTACCGGCGCGGCGCCGAAGCCGCCAGTTACGACTACCCCGATTATCGCCGCATCAAATTTGACCATTTTTTACAGGAGGCCATGCGCGACCTGCCCGCCAGTTTGCGCGCCGCCTGGGCCGGACAAATGCGCGAGGCCGAAAAAGAATTGCCCGCCTACCAGCGCCAAATGTCCATTCTGGCCTACCTGGAGCCGGGCGAATACGCCGAAACGCGGGTGGCCTACCGTTTTGACCAGGCGCGGGTTGGCTTGATTGTGCGCGGAAATTACTTCACCCTGCCGGTTTACAGCCCCGGAACCGACCAGCCGCTGAATGTGGATACCGTGCGCGCGCAGCTTGCCGCCCTGCTGGCGCTGCCCGGCGCCGCGCCCGCCAACCTGACGCCGCTGGCGCGCATCCGCCGCCCGGCCTGGCCGCTTTTACGCAAAAAATTGACCCCCGCCCTGCTGCAATCACTGGACGAACTGCGCTTTGCGCCCATTCTCATCAACGCGGATGCCCGCCCGGCAAGCCTGCCGCTGACCGCCATCCGTCAGGCCGAGCGCGG
>JAVHNW010000346.1:0-1788 GCA_036169755.1 bacterium
GGGGGGTGTTCCCTTTTTTGCCACGACTCTGGTCACTATTTCGCGGCTGCGGCGCGGAAAACCCGTTTTTCAGGCTGACCTGGGACACACCTATCACCGTCTGGTGCGGATGGGTTTTGCCGCCAGACAGGCGGTTTTGACCTTGCACGCGGCGGCTTTTCTGCTGGGCGGGCTGGCCTTCGCTTCCATTTTTCTGCCGCCCCGCCTGGCGAGTGGATTATTTGCGCTGGCCTGCTTCGCCGGGCTGACGGGCATTCTCTGGCTGGAAATTCGCGCCGGTCTGGAAAAATAATTTTTTTGGCATAAAACTTGCAATCTTTGCTGTATAATAAACGAAAGGTTGTGATTACACGATGCTTCCCGTCCTACGCCAAAGCCTGTCCCACAAACCGCTGATCAGCCTGCACCTGACGCAGAGCATGAACCTGCTCACTCTCGGCGCAGATGAACTGCGCCAGACGGTGCAGCGCGCCCTGGCGGATAACCCGGCGCTGGAACTGGTCGCCGCGCCGCATTGCCCGGCCTGTGGACGCGCCAGCCTGCGCCCCGGCTTGTGCCCGGTGTGCGCCCGGCGCGAAGAAGCGCAAATCATCCTGTTCACTTCACCCGCCAGCGTATTTTCAAATTACGACGGGTTGCGGCGTGGCGACCCCTACGCCGAACCTGAGCAGGCCGAGAGCGCAGAAACGCCCTCGCTGGCGGCGCAGTTACTGCGCCAGATTGCGCCAGATGTAGCGCGCGAAGACCGCCCGATTGCCGCGCATTTAGTAGCCGCGCTGGATGATGACGGCCTGCTGAACACGTCTCCGCTGGAAATCGCCACCTATTTTCATATCGCTCCCAGCCGGGTGGAGGCGGTGCGCCGCCAAATTCAGGAAAGTGAGCCCATCGGCTGCGCTTCGCTCAACGCGCGCGAAGCCTTGCAGACGCAGCTAAATCTGCTGGAAAATGTTCCTCCCGCCGCGCACGCCTGCCTGGAAGAATTTGACCTCTTCAGCCACCGCAAATTTTCAGAGCTGGCTCACCGGACCGGGCTGGAGGAAGAAGCGCTACGGCGGGCGGCGCACTTCATCGCGGAGAATCTCAATCCCTACCCGGCGCGCGCCTGGTGGCCGGGAAATCCCACTCCAAAAACTGCCTTTTACACGCCAGACGTCTTGATTCGCCTGCTGGACGAGCGCCCGGATGCGCCGCTGGTGATTGAAATTTCTCAGCCGCTGGGTGGTTTGCTGCGCGTCAACCCACGCCTGCGCGCAGAAACCTGCGCCGCAGAAACCTCGCCTGCCTGGCGCGAAACACTGGAACAAGCCGGGTTGCTGGTCAAAGCGCTGCGCCAGCGCGCCAGCGCGCTGGAAATGATGATGGGACGCATCGCCGCCCTGCAACGCGATTTCATTTTGCGAGGCGATGCCTTTCTTCAGCCGCTGACACGCGCCCGACTGGCGCAGGATTTATGCCTGCATGAATCCACCGTCTCGCGAGCGGCGGCTTCCAAAACCGTGCAACTTCCCAACGGGAAAATCGTGCCATTGGCGCGTTTCTTCGAGCGCAATCTCACTATCCGCGCGGCGCTCAAAACCCTGGTTGACCAGGAAACCCGCCCGCTCAATGATGATGAACTCGCCATCCGCCTGCAGGGGTTGGGATTTCCCATCGCCCGCCGCACGGTTGCCAAATACCGCGAGATGGAACATATTCCCCCGGCACGCCAGCGCCCCGATCAAGGGTGCCAGCGCCCCGATCAAGGGTGCCAGCGCCCCGAACTACAAGGGTGCCAGCGCCCCGAAC
>JAVHNW010000346.1:1888-8096 GCA_036169755.1 bacterium
CAAGGGTGCCAGCGCCCCGAACTACAAGGGTGCCAGCGCCCCGAACAGCGATACAGACCATGACGACTTCTCCATTGCCCAGCCATATTCTCGCCCCGCTACCCTCGTGGCAGGGAACGCTGCCCGGCTCCGGCGAATTCGCCGCCCTGCTGAACGCCATCAGCGATGCGGCCATCGTGATTGACCGCAACAGCCTCGCAATGGCCTTCGCCAATCGCGGCTTCTTTGAATTAACCGGACTTTCTCCCTTTGAAAATGAGCTGCCAGGCGTGGTTGCGCTCCTGCCAGAAATGGAAAACGCCTGGTCTTCGGGGGAAGAACGCGAAACGCGGCTGAGGCTGCCCGATGGCAAATCGCTCAACCTGTGGGCCAGCCTCACCTGGCTGGACAAACCAGGCCGCTGGATGCTGGTACGTCTGGTGCCGCTGGAAGTCCATCGCTGGCGCGCCGCGCAAATGCGGCGGGATGACCAATGGCTGGAAGCGCTCGAACATCTGGCCGAACTGACCAGCCAGCCCGACCTGGACAGCGCCCTGACCGCCGCGCTGGAAGTCGGCAAAAGCCTGGTCGGCGCGCAAACCCTGGGCATTTACCGCGCCGATATTCAGCTGCTGCGCCTGGTGCGCGTGCTGACTCTGGGAGAGCGTGGCGCAGCCCTGCCAGAGTCGCTGGCGCTCGACAAACCCAGCGTCATCTACGCCCCCTCGCTGTGGCTGACCGGCCAGCGCGCGGCAACAGAACTACAGCAAAACGCCCGCTCCCAAGAATTCGCGTCCATTGTTTCGACGCCGATTGAGTTGAACGGCTCACGGCTGGGGCTGCTCGTCGCCGCCGACCTGCCGCCCACCAACAGCCGCCAACTGGTGGAAGCGCTCAGCATTTTGGCCGCGCACATCGCCGCCACCCTGCAGCATTTTATGGCGCTCAACTCGCTCAACCGCTCGGCAAGAGAATCGCGGCGCGCGCTTGCCATTCGAGACACAATCACCGAAAACATACCCGACGGAATTTTGCTATTACACCCCTCGCTGAAAGTGCTCAACATCAACCCGGCGGCAGAAAATATGCTCAACTACGCGCAGGAAGAAGTAGTCGGTGTCGCCGTTGAAAATATTCTCATCGGGCCAGATAATCTGCCCGCCGGGCTGCGGATGGCGTTGGATGGCCTGGCCTCGCCCGATTTGGGCAATCTGCGCCTGCACCGCCGTTCCGGGCAAGTTTTTCCAGCGCACGTACAAATCTTCCCCGTACAGGTAGGCCGCGAACTGACGAACATCGTGGTGCTGGTGCGCGACATGAGCGAACATGAAGAAATCCGCGCGCGCACCCAGCAGTTGGAACAACGCGCCCTGCTGGGCGAAATCACCGCCATTTTTGCCCACGAAGTGCGCAACCCAATCAACAATATTTCCACCGGCCTGCAATTGATGGGCATGAATCTCCCCGCCAATGACCCGGGCCGCGACCTGGTGGAACGCCTGCAGGGCGATTGCAACCGGCTGACACATTTGATGGAATCGGTGCTGACCTTTGCCAAACCGATGGAATACAAAATCATCCCCACCAATTTGAAACAAACCCTGGCAACCCTGCTGGAACGCTGGCGTCCGCGCATGACACGCCTGAATATTGAGCCCATCTTCAAGGTAGATGAAAACGCCCCACAGGCGCTGGCCGACTCGCGCGCGCTGGAGCAAGCCTTCACCAACCTGGTCAGCAACGCCATAACCGCCATGCGTGAAAGTGGCGGCACCCTCGCCATCCACCTGGAAAATGCTCCCGGAGCAGAAGGCCGGCCCGGGCTGATGATCAGCGTCTCAGACACGGGGCCGGGAATCCCGGCTGAACTGCGCGAAAAAATCTTCGAGCCCTTCTTCACCACCAGCTCTCAAGGCACCGGCCTGGGCCTGGCCATCACCAAACGCATCATTCTGGCGCACAAAGGCCGCATCGAAGTGGAAAGTTTCCCTGGCGGGACAATCTTCAAAGTTTTCCTGCCCGGCGAAAGCAAAGAAAGAAAGGATTGAGATGAGCGCAACCGTCCTTGTTGTAGATGATGAAGAAAACGCCCGATTAATCATCAGCCAATTTTTGACACCCAAAGGCTACGAAGTTTTGGGCGCCTCCACCCTGGCCGAAGCGCGCGCCTACCTGCAGCGCGGCGATGCGGATGTGATTCTGCTGGACGTGCAGCTGCCAGACGGATACGGCCCCAGCCTGCTGGAAGAAACCGCCCACCTGGAAATGCGCCCGCCCATTTTGCTGATTACCGCCTACGGCGACGTGGATATGGCCGTGGACGCCATGAAAAACGGAGCGCACGACTTCCTGCAAAAACCGATTCAACTGGCGCGGCTGGAAGAATCGCTGACGCGCGCAGTGGAAATTGTCGCCATGCGGCGTGAACTGGCGCACCTGCGCAAAGCCCAACGCCGCGGACAGGATTTTGTGGCCGGTTCCAGCGCCGCCATGAAAACCCTGCTCGACCAGACCGAACGCGCCGCGCGCGCCTCCGTTTCCGTGCTGATTACCGGCGAAACCGGAACCGGCAAGGAAGTGCTGGCGCACTTCATCCACGACAGCGGGCCGCGCGCCGAAAGGCCCTTCATCGCCATCAACTGCGCCGCCATCCAGCCCACCATGCTCGAATCAGAATTATTCGGCTACGAAGCGGGCGCCTTCACCGGCGCCGACAAGCGCAAGCCCGGCCTGCTGGAAATCGCTGACGGCGGCATCCTCTTTTTGGATGAAATCGCCTCCATGCCGCTCGACATTCAGGCCAAACTTTTGCGGGTGCTGGAAGAACGCGCCTTCCGCCGGGTGGGCGGCACACATCTGATAAAAGTTGACGTGCAGGCGCTGGCCGCCTCCAACCGCCCGCTGCAGCGCCTGATGGCAGACGGCCTCTTCCGCGAAGATTTGTACTACCGGCTGAAAGTGGTGGATGTTCACATTCCGCCCCTGCGTGAACGTCAAGGCGATATTTTGGAACTGGCTGGTTTTTTCGTGCGCCAAAACAACGCCCGCATGGGGCTGAACATCCGCGATATTGCCCCGCGCGCCGTGGATGCCCTGCGCCAATACAACTGGCCCGGCAATGTGCGCGAACTGCGCAACGCCATGGAACGCGCCATGCTCTTCTGTGACGACCCGGTGATTGACGTTCCACACCTGCCCGCCGATATTGTCCAAAAATGGGAATAAAAAACACGGCGTCCAATGCGATAAAATACACGGATGAAAAATTCGCAACCCGTCAGCATTGACTACCTGCTGGAGCATCTGCCCGCCTCTTTCACTGCCTTCGACCGCGAAAACATTCAACGCGCCTACGCCGTGGCCGAAAAAGCCCACGCCGGGCAAAAACGCGCTTCAGACGAACCATACATCACCCACTGCATCGCCGTAGCCAATATTCTGGCCGAACTGCGGATGCAGCCCGAAGTCATCATCGCCGGGCTGCTGCATGACACCGTTGAAGATACGCCGCTGACCCTGGAAGATTTAAGCAACCAGTTTGGCGAAGAAGTTGCCAGGCTGGTCAACGGCGTGACCAAACTCGACAGCCTGCCGCGCGCCAGCCGCGCCGACCGCATGACCCAGCCTGACGCGGTTGACGACAAAGAACTAACCCCCGAAGAAGTCACCGAAAAAGTAAAACGGCACAAACATCAACTCGCCAAAGAAACCATCCGCAAAACCATCCTGGCAATGGGCGATGATGTGCGCATCGTACTGATTAAACTGGCCGACCGCCTGCACAATATGCGCACTCTCGGCTACACCAAGCCCGAAAAACAAAGGCGCATTGCCCAAGAAACGCTGGATATTTACGCCCAATTAGCCAACCGGCTGGGCATCTGGCAGGTCAAGTGGGAATTGGAAGACCTGGCCTTTCGCTACGTCAACCCCGAAAAATACAAAGAAATCGCCGAACAACTTTCAGAGCGGCGCTCCACCCGCGAAGAACAAATCAGCCAGATTGTGCACAAAGTGCAAACCGCCCTCTCCGATGTCGGCATTCAGGCAGATGTCAAGGGACGCCCCAAACATATTTACTCCATCTACAACAAGATGGAGAAAAAAGGTAAGACCTTTGATGAAGTCAAAGACATTCGCGGCGTGCGGCTGATTGTGCCCGACATGCCCGCCTGCTACGCCGCACTCGGCATCATCCACAATCACTGGCGACCCATCCCCACCGAATTTGATGACTACATCGCCGCCCCCAAAGACAATTTTTACCAATCGCTGCATACCGCCGTGCTGTACGAAGACGGCAAACCGCTTGAAGTGCAAATCCGCACTCCAGAGATGGACCAAAACTCCGAATACGGCATTGCCGCTCATTGGCGCTACAAAGAAGGCTCACCGCGTGACGCCAAATATGAGCAGCAAATCGCCGCGCTGCGCAAAATGATGGATTGGAAAGAAGATGTAAAAGACACCGAAGAATTTCTCGATTCCATCCAGTCTGATGTTTTTCAAGACCGCGTGTACGCCTTCACCCCCAAAGGCGATACGATTGACCTGCCAAGCGGCTCCACCCCGATTGACTTCGCCTACCACGTCCACACCGACATCGGTCACCGCTGCCGCGGCGCAAAAGTAAACGGAAAACTGGTTCCGCTCGAATACGTCTTGAAAACCGGCCAAACCGTTGTGATTCTGACCTCGAAACAGGGCGGCCCCAGCCGCGACTGGCTCAACTCGAACCTGGGGCTGGTCAAAACCCAGCGCGCCCGCGCCAAAATCCGCGCCTGGTTTAAAAAACAGAACCGCGAGCAAAATCTGAGCCAGGGGCGGCAGCTGCTCGAGCGCGAACTGCGCCGCCTCGGCCTGGGAGAAATCAACCAGGAAGCGCTCGCCCGCCGCTTCGACTATCGCAATACGGATGATTTTTTCGTGGCCCTCAGCTGCGGCGAAATCAACCTCAACCGCATTATCAGCGAAATTGACCAGCAAACCAGCAACACCCCCGACAGCATCGAAACTTCGGCCCCCAGCGCAATTGAAAGCAGCGGACACGGCATCGCGTTGAACGGCGCGAGCGGCATGGCTATGCAGTTGGCGCGCTGCTGCAACCCGGCGCCCGGCGACCCAATCAGCGGCTACGTCACCCGCGGGCGAGGCGTCACCGTCCACCGGCAGGATTGCCCCAACATCCTGCGTATTTCCGCCATCGAAAAAGAACGCCTGGTCAAAGTCACCTGGGGCGAACAAGATAACCGCTACCCGGTGCCCATCATCATTTACGCCTTCGACCGCCAGGGCCTGATGAATGATATTTCCAACCTGACCAGCAATGAAGGCGTCAACATCACCGCCGCCAATGTCATCGTCAACAAAAAACGTTCCAGCGCCGACATCGCCGAACTGCATCTGACTCTGGAAGTACGCAGCCTCGAACACCTGGCGCGCATTTTGGGGCGCATCGCCAACCTGCCCAATATTCTCGAAGTGCGCCGCCTGCGCGGCGGCTAAAATCTCCTGTCTCTGCGGCAGAAAATAGGGTAAAATCGCACGCGCCCAGTCCTTGGGCGCGCGCGTTCGCATCTGGAGAAACTATGGACAGAAAGCTCTACTGGGGCGCAATCCTGGCCGCAATGGCTGGAATTGCCATCTCAATTTATATGACCATTTTCAAACTGACCGACAACGCCGCAATGTGTCTCGGCAATGGCGGCTGCTCGGTGGTCAACGCCAGCTCCTATTCGGCCATCAATGGCATCCCGCTCGGCGTATTTGGCATCATCGGCTTTGGCGCCATCGCCCTGACTCTCTTCCTCGAAAACCGGCACCCGCTTCTGCGTCAATATGGCAACCTGCTCGCCATGGGCATGGCGCTGGCCGGAACGCTCTACAGCGCCTACCTGACCTACCTGGAGTTTTACGTCATCAAGGCAGTCTGCCCATTCTGCATTTCGTCTGCCACCGCCATCAGCCTGGCTTTCATTTTTACGCTAACCCGCTTCATCCGCAACGAAAATTAGGAGGAAAAATGCCCCGCATCCGCTGCCACTACTCAGATTGTGTTTTTGTAGACGAAGGCTACTGCTCTGCCGCCGCGGTCGAAATTGACCCCGACACCGGCTGCGCCACTTATTCCCCCACCGACAGCGCCGCCGCTGAAGGAGAATGGGAGGAGGAGGAGGAACTGGAAGAATGGGAAGATGACGAAGCCGAAGAGGATGACAATGACGCCTGG
>JAVHNW010000347.1:0-1568 GCA_036169755.1 bacterium
CGCGCAGATGGCGATGATTTTCCAGGACCCGATGACCTCCCTCAACCCGGTTCTAACCATTGGGCGGCAATTATCAGAGCCGCTCATGCTGCATTTGGGAATGAACAAGGAACAGGCCAGCGCCCGCGCCGCCGAGCTGTTGGAAATGGTCGGCATTCCCCACGCGAGCGAACGCCTGGGAGATTATCCCCATCAGTATTCCGGCGGCATGCGCCAGCGCGTCATGATTGCCATGGCGCTTTCCTGCAATCCGCAAATTCTCATCGCCGATGAACCGACCACCGCGCTGGATGTCACCATTCAGGCGCAAATCATCGAATTGGTCAAGCGCTTGCGCGATGAATTGGGCATGGCGATTATTTGGATTACCCACGACCTGGGAATTGTCGCCGGGCTGGCAAAGCGTGTGCTGGTGATGTACGGCGGCTTCATCATCGAAGAGTCGCAGGTGGATGATTTGTACGCCAATCCCAGCCACCCCTACACCATCGGCCTGCTGGGCAGCCTGCCCCGCCTCGATGAAACCGAGCGGCAGCGCCTGTTCTCCATCGAAGGCATGCCCCCCGTTTTGTATAATAAACCGACAGCCTGCCCGTTTGCGCCGCGTTGTAAATGGGTGATGGAGCGCTGCTGGAACGAAAATCCGGCGCTGAGCGAAGTCAGCCCAGAACATCGTGTCGCCTGCTGGGTGGATGTCAAAACCGGAAAGGCGCGCTAATGGAAAATAATCACGAAGTCTTGCTTCAAGTAAAAGACCTGAAGAAACACTTCCCGGTGTATCGCGGTGTCTTTCAGCGCCAGGTGGGCGCTGTGCGCGCAGTGGACGGCGTCAGTTTTGATGTGTATCGGGGCGAAACGCTTGGCCTGGTCGGTGAATCGGGCTGTGGAAAATCCACCACCGGTCGCACCATCCTCCAACTCTACAAGCCGACCGCTGGCAGCGTTGTCTTTGACGGCGTAGATTTGGTCACGCTCAAGGGCGAGGACATGCGTCACATGCGCCAGCGCATTCAGATGATTTTTCAGGACCCCTACGCGAGCCTTAACCCGCGCATGACGGTTGGCGAAATCATCGGCGAACCGATTATGGTGCATGAATCCACGGTGACGGCCAAAGAAATCGAAGAACGTGTCGCCGCCCTGCTGAATAAAGTCAATCTCAACCCGGCTTTTGCTTCGCGCTATCCGCATGAGTTTTCCGGCGGACAGCGTCAGCGCATTGGCATTGCCCGCGCCCTGGCGCTCAAGCCGGATTTTATCGTTTGTGATGAACCCATCTCGGCGCTGGATGTTTCCATTCAGGCCCAGGTGGTTAATCTGCTCGAAGATATGCAGCAAGAACTGGGGCTGACCTATCTCTTCATCGCGCATGACCTTTCGATGGTCAAGCATATTTCTGACCGCATCGCAGTCATGTATCTGGGCGTGGTGATGGAATTGGCTGACCGGGCGACACTTTACGCGGAGCCGATGCACCCCTACACCCAGGCGCTGCTCTCGGCTGTGCCGATTCCCGACCCGCGTCTGGAAGCCCAGCGGCGGCGCACCATCCTCGAGGGCGATGTGCC
>JAVHNW010000348.1:0-8088 GCA_036169755.1 bacterium
TGCTCGCCGATGAGGAACGTTTTGCCGCCCACCTGCGCCCGCAAAACGCCACGCCTGCGCCGCCCGAAACGCCTCAGCCGCCTCGCACCGATTGGGATTACGCCCTCAATTTGTACCGCCAGGATCAAATTATTACCCTGCCGGTCAATGGCTACAACCGCGGCGGCTTGCTGGTTGAAAATGAACGCCTGCGCGGATTCATCCCCTACAGCCACCTGATTGAAATGACCTGCGAAGTGGAACCGGAGCGCGAAAGTTTCCTCGCGAACTACGTTGGCCGCGACTTGCGCCTGAAAATCATCGAATGCGTCCCCGAAGAAGGCCGCATCGTCTTTTCCGAGCGCGCCGCCCGCGCCGATTCTGGCCGCCGCACCGAAATTTTCACCAACCTTCAGCCGGGGCAAACCGTCAGCGGCGATGTCACCAACATCACCGACTTTGGCGTTTTCATAGACCTGGGCGGCGTTGAAGGCCTCATCCACATCTCCGAACTTTCCTGGGGGCGCGTCTTGCACCCCTCCCACATTCTCAAAATTGGACAGCGCGTAGAGGTGCAGGTGCTGGATATTTTGCCAGAACGCTGCCGCATCGCCCTCAGCCTCAAACGCCTGCAGCCCAACCCCTGGGAAAGTGTCGCCCGGCGCTACGCCATCGGCGATGTTTTGCCAGCCACCATCACCAGCGTTGTCTCTTTTGGCGTTTTCGCCCGCCTGGAAGAAGGCCTCGAAGGCCTGGTACACGCCTCCGAAATTGACCTGCCGCAAAACATCACCATCAAAGAGACTTTTCACGAAAACCAACCCATCCACGTCCGCATTTTGCACCTCGACCCGACCCATCAACGCCTGGGATTGAGCCTGAAAGTGGCTGTCGGATGACTCCCAACGAACCACCCGCCCCCGCCGGAAACCCCGCCCCGCGCTTCGACCCGCTCGACTGGCTCGAAAACCTGCAAACGCGCTTCGGCCGTTTTGGCGTGGATGCTGCCGTGGTTCTCCTTTTGGCCCTGGCCCTGCTCACCCTGCTTGGGCTGGCTGGCGTCACCAGCGGCGCATTGATTGACCCCTGGGTTTACACCCTGCGGCGCGGAATCGGCTACGGCAGTTTCCTGATCGTGCTCGCCCTCGCCTCCAGCGGCTGGATGCTGGCGCGGCCTCAGCAGCGCATCGCCTGGGGGCGCATCCTCTGGCTGGAACTGGCCGCTTTCTTCTTCCTCAGCGCCCTCAGCCTCTTGGGCGGTTTCTCCATCGAAAACGCCGAACAAGGCCGCGATGGCGGCTACGTCGGCTGGGCGCTGGGCTACCTGTTTTCTGCCCTGCTCGGCGACCTGGGCCGCAACATCGTCATCTTTTTTGGGCTGCTGCTGACCAGCCTGATGGGCTTCCACCTTTTACCCAAAATCGAAGCGCTTTTGTGGAAAATAGCTGGCGAAAAGCCGGATGCCGCGCCCGAAGATTTCTCCCGCCTGCCAGTTTCCCCCGCCGAAGCAGAAAAAAACAATCCGCTGAATCCGCCCCCTGCTTCGGCGGCGGCTCCCGCCCGAAAACCGGCGCTGCCGCTCCCCGCGCAGTTCCGCAAAAACTTCAAACTCCCCGAAAAAACGGAAGAAAAACCCGCCACCATTCTTCCCCGCAGCGACCGCCTGCCGCCCTTCAACCTGCTTTTTGGCGAACAAAATACCCGCCCCGACGAGCGCCAAATTAACCTGACCGCCGGGCTGATTGAGAAAACGCTGGATGAATTCGGCATTCCCGTCAAGGTGATCGGTTTTCGCATCGGCCCCACCATCACACAGTTTGCCGTGCAGCCGGGTTTTATCAAAAAGCCTGGCCTGACCGCCGAAGACGAGAAACAACTTTTCAAAGTGCGCGTGGCGCAAATCGCCGCCCTGCAAAAAGACCTGGCTCTGGCGCTTTCTGCCGAGCGCCTGCGCATCGAGGCCCCGGTGCCGGGCAAACCCTACGTTGGCATCGAAGTTCCCAACGCCCGCTCCAGCGTGGTGCGCCTGCGCGCGCTGCTTGAAAGCGAAGCCTTTGCCAAAACCAGCGCCCCGCTGACAGTGTCCCTGGGCCGCGATGTTTCCGGCGCGCCGCTCATCGCCGACCTGGCGCGCATGCCGCACCTGCTGATCGCCGGTTCCACCGGTTCAGGCAAATCGGTTTTTATCACCGCGCTGGCCGCCTGCCTGGCAATGAACAACGCCCCCGAAGATTTGCGCCTGGTGATGATTGACGCCAAAATGGTGGAACTCATCCGCTTCAACGGCTTGCCACATTTATTGGGCAAAGTGGAAACGGATGTCAACCGCATCACCGGCGTTCTGCGTTGGGTGGTGGCCGAAATGGAACATCGCTACCGCCTGCTGGAAGGCGCCCACGCCCGCGACCTGGATAGTTACAATCAGAAACGCGCCGCGCGCAAAGATGGCGCTCCCGCCCTGCCGCGCATGGTCGTCATCGTGGACGAACTGGCCGACCTGATGATGTCGGCCCCCGAACAAACCGAACACACCCTCGTCCGCCTGGCGCAGATGGCGCGCGCCACCGGCATTCACCTGGTCGTCGCCACCCAGCGCCCCAGCACCGATGTCGTCACCGGCTTGATTAAAGCCAACTTTCCGGCGCGACTGGCTTTTTCGGTCGCCTCAAATATTGACAGCCGCGTCATCCTCGATACGCCCGGCGCGGAAACCCTGCTGGGGCGCGGCGATTTACTCTTCCTGAATCCCGAAGTTGGCAATCCCATCCGCGCCCAGGGCGTTTACGTCACCGACCAGGAAATCGAGCGTCTGGTGGCTTTCTGGCAAAAAATGGCGCCGACTGCCACCGATTTGGCGCCCTGGGAGGCCCTGCTGCAGGAACCCGAAGAGGGCGGCGATGACGCTTTGCTGGAACAGGCCATCGAAATTGTGCGCCAAAGTCAGCGCGCCAACGCCTCGCTGCTGCAGCGTAAACTGCGCATTGGCTATCCGCGCGCCGCGCGCCTGCTCGACCAGTTGGAAGAGATGGGCATTGTCAGCGAATCGCAGGGCGGCGGCAAAGACCGCGAGGTGCTGGTGGAACGCGGCGCAGGCGATTTGCCAGACGAGTAGCCCGCCGCAACTTTTGAACGAGGAGACTTTTTTTGCAGAAGACGAAGACCTTTACCCAATTCCTGCGCGTGACCTTCAAGGGAATTCTCGACCCGCTGGGCGGGTTTTTCAACCGGCTGGGCATCACCCCCAACGCGATGACCTTGCTGGGACTTTTGCTCAACATTTTCGCCGCGTACCTGCTTTCGCAGGGGAAAATGCTGGCGGGCGGGCTGCTGGTTCTGGTCGGCGGGCCGTTTGACGCGCTGGACGGGACGATGGCGCGTTTGCGCGGCGAAGCCTCCGACTTTGGCGCCTTTGTCGATTCGGTCACCGACCGCTATTCCGAATTATTCATCCTCGGCGGGCTGAGTTATTTTTACCTTATGCAGGGCGATCAACGGCTGGTGATGGTTTGCTACGTTGCCGCCGCTGGCTCGGTGCTGGTTTCCTACGCCAAAGCCCGCGCCGATTCGCTCAAATTTGATGCCAACACCGGCATTCTGACTCGCGTGGAACGCTATCTGGTGATTGCGCCGCTGCTGGTCTTTAACCTGGCCTGGCTGGCCGTCTGGATTATTGCCATTTTTGCCAACATCACGGCCTTGCAGCGCATTTGGCGGGTTCGCAAACAGGCGAAAGGAAATTAACCTTGCAAATTCTCTTTGATGGTATTCACTTCGGCAGCGGGCCGGACGCATTTATTTTGTATTATTACGGCATTGTTTTGATGCTCGGCGCATTTTTCGGCGGCTGGTTGGCCGCCTATCGCGCCGAAAAACGCGGCCACAACCCCGATTTGGTCTGGGATTTGCTGGTCTGGTTGATTATTGCCGGGGTGATTGGCGCGCGGCTGTGGCATGTCTTCACCCCGCCGCCATCCGCCATCGCTGAAGGGCTAACCACCCAGCGCTACCTGACCCATCCGCTGGATTTGCTCAACCTGCGCAACGGCGGTTTGGGCATCCCTGGCGCGGTCATCGGCGGAGCGATTGCCATGTTTTTCTTTACCCGCAAGCGCGGCCTGAACTTCGCCGAATGGGCCGACATCGCCGCCCCGGCGCTGGCGCTCGGCCAGGCTGTCGGACGCTGGGGCAATTATTTCAACCAGGAACTCTACGGCGCGGCAACCGACCTGCCCTGGAAAATTTTCATCGAACCAGCCAAACGGCTGACGGGGCATCTCGACCAGGAATATTATCACCCCCTGTTTTTGTATGAATCGCTCTGGAGCCTCGGAAATTTATTCCTGCTGCTGTGGCTCGATCGGCGCTTTGGCGAAAAAATGCCGCGCGGCAGCCTGCTCCTGGTCTATTTGATTGTCTACCCCGTTGGGCGTTTCCTGCTCGACTTCCTGCGCCTCGACGCCTCCATGCTGGGCGGCGTCAACGCCAACCAAACGCTGATGGCGCTGGTGGCCGTTCTGTCGGCTCTCGCGCTGACCTGGCGGCTGGCTCGCAGCCGACCTGCGGCGCTTCCTCCCCACGTTTAAAAATCAGCTTTTTATCGGAGAACGCATGATTGAATGTCAAGATTTGACCAAGCATTTTGGCGCTTTTCAGGCGGTCGAAGCGGTCACGCTGGAAGTGCCTGAAGGCGGCGTACTGGCGCTGCTCGGCCAAAATGGCGCGGGGAAAACCACCACTGTGCGCATGCTCACCTCCATTCTTGCGCCCACGCGCGGCTGGGCGCGGGTCGGCGGCTACGATGTCACCCAGCACCCCAATCAGGTGCGCGCCTCGGTCGGCGTGCTGACCGAAATGCACGGCCTCTACGCGCGCATGACCGCCAACGAATACCTCGACTTTTTTGCCAAAATTTACGGGCTTTCGGCGGCAAATGGCAAACGCCGCACCCAGGAACTGCTCGGCTATTTTGGCCTGAGCGAGGCGGCCAACCGCCGCACCGGTGAATATTCCAAGGGCATGCGCCAAAAATTGGCCCTAGCGCGCGCGCTGATTCACGAACCGCTGGCGCTGCTGCTCGATGAACCCACCTCGGCCATGGACCCGGAAAGCGCTCAACTGGTGCGCCAGGAAATCGCCCGGCTGAAATCTTCACGCCGCTCGATTATCATTTGCACGCATAACCTGCTCGAAGCCGAAATGCTGGCCGATAAAATTGCCATCATTTATCGTGGCCGCATTTTGTTGCAAGGCACGCTGGCCGAACTGCGCCGTCAATTATTGGGAAAGCCGGAATATGAAGTGACTTTTTCGGCGCCGGTAAATCTCACTGGCCTGGAGCAAATTTCCGGCCTGGAACTTGTCTCCATCTCCGAGCGCAGCCTGCGCTACCGGGTCGAGTCGCCCGAATTGGTCAATCCAGGCCTGATTCGCGCCCTCGTCTCTCAAAATTTGCCGGTGATGGCGTTGGGCGAAGTTTCACAAAATTTGGAACAAATTTACCTGAAGGCGATGGCGCTGGCCGCGCGGGGGGAATTATGAACCTGAAAGAGCAACTGCGGCTCACCTGGTGGGTGACGCTGCGCGAACTGACTGACCAACTGCGCGACTGGCGCATTTTGCTGCCGATGGGCACGCTGATTTTGTTTTTCCCCTATCTGATGAATTACGCCGCCCTGCGCTCGATTGATTTTGTCAACCAGTATGGCGGCAATCTAATCGCCGAGCGGATTGTGCCTTTTTTGCTGATGGTGGTCGGGTTTTTCCCGGTGACGGTTTCGCTGGTGGTGGCGCTGGAAGCCTTTGTGGGCGAAAAAGAACGCGGCACGCTGGAGCCGATGCTTTCCAGCCCTTTGGCAGATTGGCAGATGTACGTTGGAAAACTGCTGGCCGGGTCGCTGGTGCCGCTGGCGGCCAGTTACATCAGCATGGGGCTGTACCTGGTCGGCCTGCGAATGCAGAAAATTCCCTTTCCGCCGCCAGATTTGATGATTCAGATGCTGCTGCTGACGGCGGTGCAAACTGTGCTGATGGTCAGCGCGGCGATTATTATTTCCACCCAATCCACCAGCGTGCGCGCGGCCAATTTGCTGGCCTCGTTCATTGTCATCCCTTCGGCGCTGCTCATTCAGGGCGAAAGCGCTCTGATTTTTTGGGGAACCAATCAGGTGCTGTGGCTGGCAATTTTGGCGGTGATGATTGTCACCGTGCTGGTGGTGCGCCTGGGCCTGGCGCACTTTCAGCGCGAGGCCCTGATTGGCCGCGAAATTGACGTGCTCAACCTGCGCTGGACGCTGAAATTGTTCTGGCGGCGTTTTACTGGCGGGGCAAAATCGCTGGGCGAGTGGTATGGAAAATCGCTGCCGGCCACACTTTTTTCCATGCGCTTCAGCGTGTTGATTACTTTTTTCGTGGGCATTTTTGCCGTTTTTGCCGCGCTGCTCTACACCAACTCGTGGCTGGCGGGCATTCGCATCCCGGAAGACAAAATCAGCGAGGCTTTCAAAGGCGTTCAGACCAGCCTGTTGGACGGCCTGCCCAGCCAGGTTTCTGCCGGGTATATTTTGGGCAACAATCTGCGCGCCGAAGTTTTGGTGCTGTTTTTTGGCATTTTCAGTTTTGGCGTTGGCGGCCTGGTGATTTACCTGATCAACTTTGCGTTGATTGGCGGCGTGCTTTCGCTGGCGCAGTGGATTGGCCTTTCACCCTGGGGCATTTTTCTTTATGGAATTTTGCCACACGGCATTCTGGAACTGCCCTCCATCATTTTATCTGCCGCCGCGGTGCTGCACATTGGACTGCGCCTGATTACTCCACAAAAACAATCCAGCCTGGGTGAAACGCTGGTCGAATCGCTGGCCGACTGGACGCAAATCAGCCTGGGGCTGGCTTTTCCGCTGCTGGCGCTGGCCGCGCTGATTGAAACTTCGCTGACTCCCTTCTTGCTGCTGCGCTTTTTAAGCCTGCCATGACCAAACTGATTATCCTCGGCTCGTCCAACGCCATTCCAAGCCGCGAACATGAAAATACGCATCTGGTCGTTTGTGGCCGGGAGCGGGTGGTGCTGGTGGATTGCGCCAGCAACCCGATTGTGCGCCTGGAGCAAGCCGGAGTGGATTTCCAACGGCTGACGGATGTCATCATCACCCATTTTCACCCCGACCATGTGGCGGGCGTGCCGCTGTTATTGATGGATATGTGGCTGCTGGGGCGGCGCACTCCGCTGACGATTTATGGCCTGCACTACACCCTCGACCGCGTGGAAACGATGATGAATCTGTATGGCTGGGCCGAATGGCCCAACTTCTTCCCCGTCAATTTTTGCCGCGTCCCGGCAGATGATTTGGCGCTGGTGATGGATAATGACGAAATGCGTGTGCTGGCCTCGCCGGTCAAACATTTTGTGCCCAACATTGGCCTGCGCTTCGAGCTGAAAGAATCGGGCCGGGTCTTTGCCTATTCCTGCGATACCGAACCCTGCCCGCAGCTGCCGGTTCTGGCCGCAGGCGTGGATTTGCTCCTGCACGAGGCCTCCGGCCCCTTCCCCGGTCACTCTTCCGCCGCCCAGGCCGGAGAAATCGCCCGGCAGGCCGAAGTCGGCGCGTTGATGCTGATTCACTATCCGACCGGGCGGCTGGCTACCGGTGACCCGCTGGCCGAAGCGCGCGCCAAATTTTCCGGCCCGGTCAGCCTGGCTCAGGATTTTCTCGAAAGAGAGTTGTAGCGCGCTTTTGGCGCCTCGTTTCTACGGCGCGGGCGGGGTCTGAAAATAAGTCGTCAGCAGGCCGCTCAAATCGGCGGCGGTATGCGCCCTCAGCAGGCGGAAAAAATCGGGCGCGCTGGCAATTTTCCCGTCCAGCGTTTCGGCGTAGTCTCTCAGGAAAGCGAAAAAGGCCTCGTCTCCCATCGTCTGGCGCAGTTCTTCCAAAAAGCGCGCGCCGCGGCGGTAGGTGGCGTCAGTATATGGGGTAAAACCGCCGTAACTGCGCACATCGCCGTCCAAAAATCCCTTCGGCTCATAAAAATCCACGCGGTACGACCACCACCAATCCAGTGCAGCCGGGTAATTTTTCTCGTAAAAAATGCGCTCGCAGTAGGTTGCCAGGCTTTCAT
>JAVHNW010000349.1:0-7980 GCA_036169755.1 bacterium
GCGGCAGCCGGGCCCAATTTTTCCTTCCAGTTCGAGGCAGCCATCGCTGGCGCTGACGCACCAGCAGGGCGCGCTTTCTGGCGGCCAGAGAATTTCCAGGTCGCCCCAGCTGCTGGCGGCGAAATCGGGGGTTTCTTTTTGGCGGTAGAGGCGGCTGCCGTCGAGAATGTACCAAAAAGTGTCATCCTGCGGCTGAAAAAACTGTTCATTTTCGCTGCCGGGCGGGCTGAGCAGTTCCACGCGCTGGGTGACGCGGGCGCTTAGAATGCCCGCCTCGCCGCCGACTTCTTCAATGGTTTGGATGATGCGCCAGCGGGCGGCCTGTCCGTTGGTGCGAACGTCCATCTGATAAATCCAGGTGGTGGAGAGGGCGAGCGGAAAAGGGACGCCCGGCGTCAGGCTGGGCAGCGCTGTCGGCGCAGAATTCGCTTTGGGCGGGGCGCTGGCCGAGCGGGTGCAGGCCGCCAGAAAAATCATCCAGAGCGGAATCAGGCTGAGGCGCAGGACGATTTTCATTTTTTACAGGGGTTCCAGCACTTCGTATACCTGAACGGGTTTTTCACGTCCGCGCAGGGAGACGGCGCCGATGCGGTGGGTGGCGTATTTTTCGACAATGGCGGCCATGGTGGCTGGGCCGACAACCAGCCGGTAGGGGCGGGCCAGTTCCTGCATTCGGAAGGCGACGTTGACCGGGTCGCCGAGGGCGTTGAATTCCATGCGCTCTTCCGAGCCGATGTAGCCGACCATGCAGACGCCGGTGTTGATGGCAACGCCGATGGTGATGTGTTGGCCTGCATCGAATTCGGTGGCGCGGATTTTTTCGAGGATTTCGCGCCCGGCGCGCACGGCGCGTTCTTCGGCCAGGGCGTGTTCGTAGGTCGGGTGACGGTCTTCAAAAATTGCCATGATGCCATCGCCGAGGTAGCGTACCATGCCGCCGTGTTGAAAAATGATGGTGGTGGCTTCGTGGTAGTAGCGATTGATGATTTCAGAGAAGCGCAGCACGCCAACTTGTTCGGCCAGGGCGGTGGACCCTTCCATGTCGCTGAAGAGGATGGTGATTTTATTTTGACGCAGGCCGGGCAAAGAGCCGCTGCGCAGGTAATCTTTGATGAGATAGTCGGCCTCAGCGGGCGGCACGAAGCGGTGCAGCAGTTGGTGAATGCGTTCCTCCTGGCGCAGTTTGGTGAGCAGTTCCATGCGCTGCAGGGTGAGGGCGGTTTGATGGCTGATGGCGACTGCCAGCTGCAAGTCGCGTCTGGCGAAGGGGGGCGCGCCGGGGCTGGTTTTGGCGAGGCGCATCAGGCCCAGCACCTGGTCGCCGCTGATGACGGGGACGTACATCAGCATCGGGAAGACCTCGGCGGATTGGTTGCGGATGGCGGCCAGGGCGGCGGTGTCCATGTCGGGGCGCGGAGTGGGGTTCCAGTCGGATTTCAGCAGAAGGTCAAACTCGTCCACGCCGAGGGCGCGTTGGATGAGAATGCTCAATTCCTGCACGGCGGAGGGCAGGTCGGTGATGGTGTTGAGTTTGCGGGCGACTTCGTAGAGCAAAATGGCGTGTTCGTCCAGCGATTCCAGCAGCAGTTCGCGCGTAAAGCGCTGCGTGATTTTGGTTTGAGGCGACTGGGTGGCGGCGTGGTTTTCTTGGGCAACGTACAGCACGGCCTGCCCGATGCGGATGATGTCATTGGCGCGCAGTTCGACCTGCTCGCTGATGCGCTGGCGGTTGACGTAGGTGCCGTTGGCGCTTTCCAGGTCGCGCAGGGTCAGTCGTTTTTGGGTACCGTCCAGGGTCAATTCGGCGTGATGGCGCGAGGTGGAAACATCAGCGAGCATAATTGCGCTGTCGGAGCTGCGCCCGATGATGGTTTTTCCCACTGGAATTTCGCTCCAACGCGCTTCCGCCTCAGATTCGCTGATGTGTAATCGCCACATGTTGCCAGGCCTCGTTCAAAAAGAATGCAGGTATTTTACTCGATTGCTTTCCCCCGCGGGAATGGGGCTGCGGCGCAAGGAGAATTTGCGCCGCAGCCCTGTTTTTTATGGCAGTTGTTCGCGCAGTTGAGCGGCGCTGCGCTGATAGGTTTCCAGTTTTTCGCGCTCTTTTTGCACCAGCGCGGCGGGGGCTTTGCTGGCGAAATCGCTGGCGAGTAGTTTTTCGAGGCGGGCAATCTGAGAGTTGGCCTCGGCCAGTTCCTTCGTCAGGCGGGCGCGTTCTTCGGCGGGGTCGCTCATTTCGGCCAGGGGCAGGTAAATCTGAATCGGGCCAACGACCAGCGCCACAGTCCCGGCGGGTTTTTCTGTCAGGGCGGGCAAAATGGTCAGCCGGGATTCATCCAGCCCGGCCAGCGCGGCCAGTTCGGTTTTCAGGCTGTTGTACAGGCCTGCGCGCTCTGCGCCTTCGGCCAGTGTGGCGGGCAGTTTGAGGCCGGGTTTGACGTTCTTTTCGGCGCGCAGGTTGCGGATGGCGCGGACGAGTTCCTGAAAAAGGCTGAATTCGCGCAGCGCGTCTTCTTCTCCGCCTGCTTCGGGCAGGGATTCGGGCCAGGGGGCGATGATGAGGGCTTCGGCCCAGTCGCCGGTTTGGGGCGGGAAGTGGGCCGGGTGCTGGCTGACGGCGTTTTTGAGATGGCCGTAAATTTCTTCGGTGACGAAGGGGGTGAAGGGGTGCAGCAGGCGCAGCAGGGTTTCAAAGACTTGCACCAGCAGCCCGGCGGTGTGAAAGGCGCGGCTGTCGCTCTGCGCCATTTGCAGTTTGGCAATTTCCAGGTACCAGTCGGCGAAGTCGTTCCAGAAGAAGTCGTAGATGTTTTGCCCGGCCTGGCCGTATTGGAAGGTTTGGAAGAGGCGCTCGGTGTCACGCAGCAGGGTTTTGAGGCGGGCGAGCAGGAAGGCATCGGCCAGGCTGGAGACTCCAGTCTCTTTCCCGGCGGGAGAGGGAGGCGCGGCGGGGGCTTTTTGCAGCAGGGTGATGACCAGGCGGGCGGCGTTCCACAGTTTGTTGGCAAAGTTGCGGTTGGCCTCCACCTTTTTCAGCGAGAGGTTGCTGTCTTTGCCGGGGGTTGAACCGACCAGCAGTGTGAAGCGCAGCGCGTCTGTGCCGAGTTCGTCCATCACAATCAGCGGGTCAATCACGTTGCCTTTGGTTTTGGACATTTTTTGGCCGTGTTCATCGCGGATGAGGCCGTGCAGGTAGATGGTGTGGAAGGGCGCCGCCTCGGTAAATTCCAGGCCGCTCATAATCATGCGCGCCACCCAGAAGAAGAGGATGTCGTAGCCGGTTTCCATGTAAGAAGTCGGGTAAAAATAGCCCAGGTCGGGGGTTTTTTCGGGCCAGCCGAGGGTGCTGAAGGGCCACAGGCCGCTGGAAAACCAGGTATCCAGCACGTCGGGGTCTTGCTGGATGTGGGCGCTGCCGCAATGGGCGCAGGCGCTGGGGTCCTGGCGGGCGCAGCTTTGCTGGCCGCAGTCGGCGCAGTACCAGACCGGGATGCGGTGTCCCCACCACAATTGGCGGCTGATGCACCAGTCTTTGATGTTTTCCATCCAGTTGTAATACACTTTTTCAAAGTAGTCTGGCACGATTTTGATGTCGCCATTTTGGACGGCGGCCAGGGCTTTTTCGGCCAGCGGGGCGATTTTGACAAACCACTGCTCTGAAATCATCGGTTCGATGATTTCGCCGCCGCGTTGGGAGCGCGGCACGTTGAGGGTGTACGGCTCCTCCCGGATGACCAGCCCGGCGGCTTTCATATCGGCCCACAGTTTTTTGCGCGCCTCGAAGCGTTCCAGCCCGGCATACGCGCCGCCGAGAGCGGTGACGCGGGCTTCCTTGTCGAGCATGGATAAAACCGGCAGGTCGTGGCGTTGGCCGATTTCATAGTCGTTGGGGTCGTGGCCGGGGGTGATTTTGAGCGCTCCGGTGCCAAAATCGCGGGTGACGTATTCATCGGCGATCACGGGAATTTCGCGCCCCAGCATTGGCACAATCACTTTTTTGCCGATGAATTTCTGGTAGCGCTCATCATCTGGGTGGACGGCTACGGCGGTGTCGGCCAGGATGGTTTCCGGGCGGGTGGTGGCAACCGGAATGTATTCGTCCTGCGAACCAGCCAGCCTATATTTGAAGTAATAGAGCGTGCCGGGTTCTTCGCTGTATTCCACTTCCAGGTCGCTGACGGCGGTTTTCAGGCCGGGGCTCCAGTTAATGAGGCGCGGGCCGCGATAGACCAGCCCTTTTTCGTAGAGGCGCACAAAGGCTTCGCGCACGGCTTTGCTGAGACCCTCGTCCAGGGTGAAGCGCTCGCGGGTCCAGTCACAGGAGGCGCCCAGGCGGCGAATTTGTTGGGTAATTTTGCCGCCTTTTTCGGCTTTCCACTGCCAGGTGCGCTCCAAAAATTTTTCGCGTCCGATTGCCTCGCGGCTGCTGCCTTCTTTTGCCAGTTGGCGTTCCACCATCAATTGCGTGGCGATTCCGGCGTGGTCGGTGCCGGGAACCCACAGCGCAGAGTAGCCCTTCATGCGGTGGTAGCGCACCATCAAATCTTCCACGCTGACGAACATGGCGTGGCCGAGATGCAGTTCGCCGGTGACGTTTGGCGGGGGGATGGTGATGACAAAGGGTTTCACCGTGGGGTCGAAGCCGGGTTTATTGGGGTCGTTGCGCGGCTGAAAGTAGCCGTTTTTTTCCCACATGGCGTAGATGCGTTCTTCGGTGGCTTTGAAATCATAGGTTTTGGGCAGTTCGTAGTTGCTCATAAGGTTTCCTTTTTGGTATGGGTGTTCGAGTGTTGAACCAAATAAAAACGCCTTCGTCCTGATGAGGACGAAAGCGTTGGCTTCCGCGGTACCACCTCGATTCGCCCTGCTGGGGCGCACTCTGCGGCGGACGGGTTCATCCGCCTGCGCGTTAACGGGCGCTCCCGTGCCGTTCTACTCAACCAGGGTTTTTCTTCGGCAGTTGTTCCGGGCGACTTCGGCGGCGCGGCGCTGTGGTGGCTTTCAGCCTGTGACCACCTTCTCTGGCGGCGTTTGCGCGGCTTACTCCTCCCGGAGAGTGAGGGGATTATACGAGCGGCGCTGCGTTTTCGCAAGGCCGTAGCGCAAATCTTTGATTTGCGCGAACCGGTCAAAGACCGGCTCTACGCGGCGGCGCGAATTGCGGCTGCCAGGGCGCGGGCGCGGGCTGGGGCGCTGCCCAGGTGCTGACGATAATCCATCAGCGAGCGGCTTTCTTCCGCCGACAGATGGCGCAGAATTTGTGGGTCGCGGGATATATTTTCTGCCAGGGGGTTGGGTTTTCCGGCGCGGATGGCTTCCCACGCGGTGAGGGCCTGCAGGCGGAGAATCTCGTGCATTTCCTGACGGCTGGCCCCGGCTTTGGCGGCAGCCATCAGCACGCGCTCGGTGGCGGCGAAGGGGCCGTAAATTTCCAGGTTGTGCGCCAGGGCGCTTTCATCCACGCGCAGGCCGCGCAAAATGCTGGTGGCGGTGAGTAGAATTTCATCGAGGGTGAGAAAGGCTTCGGGCAGCAGGCTGCGCCGGTTGGCCGAGTCGTCCAGGGTGCGCTCCAGCAGCGAGTGCGCGGCGTTATCCCAGGCGATGCGCGGCAATCCGGCCAGGGCGCGCGCCAGCGAGTTGATTTTTTCGGCGCGAATGGGGTTGCGTTTGAAGGGCATGGCCGAGGAGCCGACTTGTTTTTCGCCAAATGGTTCGGCCAGTTCGCCGATGGGCGGTGATTGCAGCAGGCGCAGGTCGAAGGCAAATTTGTAAAGTGGAATTGCCAGCCCGGCCAGCGCCGCCAGCAGGTCGTATTCTTGTTTGCGCGGGGCGGTCTGCGTGGCGATGTGGAAAAAAGGCAGGTCAAGCGCCTGGCTGAGGGCGGCCTCCAGCGCGGCGGCGTTTTCCTGCCCCAGCAGTTCGACATACGAGGCCGAACTGCCGACTGCGCCCTTGAAGCCTTTGCCGCGCAAATTTTCGCGCAGCGTCTGCAAATTGCGGGTTTCTTCCAGTAAATCCTGCGCGTACATCGAGAGGCGGTAGCCGAGCGTGGAAGGTTCGGCGGGCTGCAGGTGGGTGAAGGCAATCAGCGGGGTATCGGCGTAGCGCTCGATTTTTGCGGCGAATTCGGCCAGCAGGGTTTTCAGCCGCGCCAGGCTCAGGTCGAGCGCGGCGCGCAGGCGCAGGGCATCGGCGTTGTCTTCGATGTCCATTGAGGTGGCGCCCAGGTGAATGATTCCGCCGCCGAGCGGCGCCTGTTCGGCATAGGTGCGTACTTCGGCCATCAGGTCGTGATGAATTTCGGCTTCAATTTCCAGGGCGCGCGGCAGGTCAATTTGCTCCACATGGGCAGATAAATCTGCCGCCTGGGCGGGCGTCACCAGGCCGAATTTTTGCTGGGCCAGCGCCAGCGCCAGCCAGATGCGCCGCCAGGTTTTTCGTTTTTGGCTTTCGCTCCACAGCGCGCGCATTTCGGGCGAGGCGTAGCGAAAACTGAAAGGGGACTGGTAAACGTCAAAGTTTGTCATTTATTGAAACGCCGTCCATGAATAACCGCCGTCACTGGTTTGGTAGAGATTGGTGACGAAATTTTCATTTTGTGTGACCAGCCAGCCGGTGGTTTCGGAAATGAAATTTAGCGAGATGACGGTTTCGCTGGGTGAAAAGGCCACCGGCAAACGGCTCCAGCTGGCGCCGCCATCGGCGGTGAAAATTAACTGACCGGCGCTAATCACCCAGCCAGTTTGCGCGTTGATAAAGGCGAAGGCGCTGACGGCGGGAAAAAGCGGCGCGGCGGGCGTCCAGTTTTCCCCGCCATCCTGTGTAAAGTAAAAAGCGCGCTGAATTTCGCCGCTGGCTGTCGGATAAAAATCCACTGGCAGCACGCCGTTGAGCGGGTCGCCGCTGAAAAAAACTGGCGGCTGGCTGACGGCCATGAATCCGCCCAGGGTTGGCGGCGGCAAAATAGCCTGCGCCTGCCAGGTGACGCCGGAATCGTTGCTGCGGAAGAAGTAAATTTCATTATCCACCGGGCGGCTGCCGGTCACCCAGCCGCGTTCTGGCGTGATGAAACTCATCCCGGTTTTATCGCCGCTCATCGGCAGCGAATTTTCCGCTTCCGGCTCGCCGGGGGTGTGGGTGAAGGGCTGAAAAAAATTTTCGCCATCGTTGTAGATGATTTGCACTGCCACCGGCTGCGAACCGGCTGCCGCGCCCAAACTTTGCAGCGCGTAGACGCTTTCGCCCACCACGCTCATGCGCCCATCGGTAAAGGGCGCCGGGCGCTGCTGCCAGGTTTGTCCGGCGTCGTGGGTGACGGAAAGCAGGCCGCTGTCATCGGGCTGGCGCGAGAGAATGTAGGCCGTATCAGCGCTGAGGAAGGCGGCGCTGATTCCGCTGGAAGTATCCACCAGCGGAATCAGGAGAGGCTGCCAGGTTTTCGTGCCATCGCTGGTAAGCAGGATGCCGCCGGGGGTGACGGCCCAGCCGCGCTGTTCGCTGAACATGTGCAGTTCGACAATGTCCGGCAGGCCGGTGGTCGCCAGCGCGGGCGCCAGCAACGGCGCTTCGGTCGGCGTGGCGCTGGGAACGGCGGTTGGAGTCGCAAGAATCAGGCGCGGCGTTTCGCTCGGCGCGGCGTCGCCTCCAGGCTGAATCGTCCCCGGCAGGTCGGAAAAGCTACAGGCCAGCGCGGCGGTCAGAAGAATCATCAGCGGGAAGATGCGGCGCATGGTTTACATCCTTTCGATAATGGTTGACTCGCCCTGACCAACACCCACGCAGAGCGTTGCCAGGCCGTAGCGCGCGCTGGGCTGACGGCGCATTTCGTAGAGCAAGGTGGTCAGAATGCGCGCGCCCGAACAGCCGAGCGGGTGGCCGAGCGCAATCGCGCCGCCGTTGACGTTGACTTTTTGCGGGTCGAGGCTCAGGTCTTCCATTACCGCCAGCGATTGGATGGCGAAGGCTTCGTTCAGTTCC
>JAVHNW010000350.1:0-3807 GCA_036169755.1 bacterium
CTCAGCACCTTCATCGGCGTCTTCCTCGACAGCCGCTTTCCCAACTACACCCCCACTCAATACGTCCCCGAAATTAGTGACGGACGAATTGGCCTGCTGATTGAATGTGACGGCGACCTGGAAACAAGTGTCGAAAAAACCATGCGCCAACTCGGCGCCGAATCCGTCAAACGCGCCCTGGCGGAGGCCCTATGAGCATGACGAAACGCATCCTGATGATTTTCCTGGTGGCCGGGCTGCTGCTCGGCGCGCTGGCAATTTTCTCCTACGATGTCATCAAGGTGGAGTGGGTTTCCTTCATGGAAATTCAACCCTCCTACAAGCCGATGGAGAATCCCCTGCCGGTGGCGGCTCAATCCATCCCGGTCGAGGGCGCGGCCTACCTGCCGGGACAGGGCGCTCCGACCAACCCCGTCCCCGCTGACGAGGTTTCCATCGAGCGCGGACGGATTCTCTACAGCCAAACCTGCGTCCCCTGCCACGGCGCGGCGGCGGACGGCAACGGCATTGTCGGCGGCGGATTGGTTTTCCCGCCCGCCAACCTGATGGGCGATGTGGTGCAAGGCAAACCCGATGGCTCGCTTTTCCTGACCATCTCCAACGGCATCCTGGGCGCTAACGGCCAGATTCACATGCCCGCCCTCAACGAAAACTTTACGGTGCGCGACCGCTGGGACATTGTCAACTATTTGCGCTGGTTCAAGGCCAACCCGCCCGCCCAGCCGTAAGGAGAAACCCGCCATGAAGTTCAAACAAATTTTATTAATCTCTTTCGGCATTTTAGTGACGCTGGCGATTTTCTTCCCCGCCGGGCTGTACGCCTTCAACTGTCAGACAAACAACACCTGCACCGGCATCCCCGAACCGGTCACCACCCCCATCCCCACCCTGATGGCCGCCACCCTGCCCGCCCCGCAAGTTGGCGCCGGAGCCGCGCCGGTTGCCGCGCGCTGCCAAATTTCCACCGTTGAATTAATTGGCGCCTGGGTCACGGCGGGCAGCCCCGAAGCGGCCCCCTTTGATTTCACCGACCTGAAAGGCCGCGCCTGCACTGCCACCTTTCAAGACGATGTTCAGCGTCTGTTTGTGGAAGCCAACATCTGGTATGACGGCGCACCCGCCTGTACCACCTGTCACTACGCCGATGTAGCCAAAGCCACCCAAAACATGGATTTGAGCAGCTACGCGGGCATTTTGGCGGGTTCGCAGCGCGCCAACGGCCAGGCCAAAGGCAACGATATCCTCGGCGGCGGCCTCTGGCAGAATGCCCTGCTGCGCCAGATGATTCAATCTCAGGGCGGGCAATCCACCATCAACCGCCCGCTGATGCCGCTGGGCCGCCCCGCCAGCGTCCCCGATAACGGGCCCATCATTTTTGCCGGAACGCCCCAGGCGGCGGTCAGCGCCACCGCGCCTTAAATCTGGCGGGTTTGAAAAATCAGTGCAGGGGAATCCTCCTCTGCACTTTTTTTTTGCCTTTTTTCGGCGCGTGTTATACTGCCTTACCTTGAAACTTCTAAAATCCGGCAGGGTTTTAATCACCAACGCCGGTAGGATATTGCCGTGGCGCAAGAAGAAATTATCAGCGATGAACAGGTTTTGGCGCTGGCCTCGCAAGGCGACCAGGACGCTTTTGGCGTCTTGTACGAACGCTACGTGGAGCGCATTTTCAACTACGTTTACTATCGCACCGGCAACGTGGATGACGCTGAAGATTTGACCGCCCGCGTGTTTCAACGGGCGATGAAACACATTGTCAATTACACCGACCGGGGCTTGCCGTTTTCGGCCTGGCTTTACCGAATTGCGCATAACCTTGTCGCCAACTGGCACCGCGACCGCTCGCGGCGGCAGGAAATCCCCATCTCGGACACGCCGCTGATTGCCCGCGATGAGGCCCCCGAGCATTCGCTGGTACGCAGCGAACAGCAGCAAGCCCTGCTCCGGCTGATTCGTTCCCAGCCTACCGAGCGCCAGTCGCTGCTGATTCTGAAATTTGTGGATCATCTCTCCAACGCCGAAATCGGCACCATCCTGGGGCGCAGCGAAGGCGCAGTCAAAAGTTTGTACCACCGCACCCTGCTCGCTCTGCGCGACCAGATTGGAGATTTTGGCGATTACAGTGACTAAACCAGGAGGTTGCCATGCTGAAAATTGTCACCGATGGCGCGGCGGATATGCCGGCTGAATGGCGGGAAAAATTTAATATTGATGTCATCCCCATCAATATTCATTTTGGCGAGAAAACCTACCTGCAAGCGGTGGATTTGGACAACGAAGGTTTTTATCGTCTGGTGGATGAAAGCCACAAAATCCCCAAAACTTCGCAGCCCTCGCCTTTTCAATTTAGCGAGTTTTATCAAAAAATCGCCCAGCCCGGCGATACGATTTTATCCATCCACGTCACCAGCAAACTTTCTGGCACCTTCAATTCGGCGGTGACGGCGGCGCGGGAATTGGCCGAAAAATTCAACATCATCCCCCTGGATTCGATGAACGGCTCGGCGGGCATCGCCTTTTTATGCCGCGAAGCGCGCCGCCTGGATGCGCTGGGAAAAAGCGCGGGCGAAATTGTCGAAAGTTTGAACGGCCTGCGTCAGCGGGTGCGCGTGATGCTGGTTTTGGATACGCTCGAATATGCGCGACTCAACGGTCGGGTGGGCGCGATTCAGGCGGCGATGGCTTCGCTTTTGCGCGTCAAACCAATTGTGGTCCTCAAAGATGGCGTTTTGGAAATTGTCGAAAAAGTGCGCACCCGCCAGGCTTCCTTTGACCGTCTGCTGGAAATGGTCAAAGAGGCGGTGGGCGACCGGTTGGTGGACATGGCCATCGTCCACGCCCGCGATGTACACAGCGGCCAGCAGTTAATGGCCCGCGCCAGGGAAGTTTTCAACATCCGTGAGCTTTTTCTTGCCGATTTGTCCATTTCGGTGGCGGCCAATTTGGGGCCGGGTACTGTCGGCATTGTTTTTCAACCCGTGGAGTAGGGCTTATTATGTCGCAACCTTCTTTTTCGGCGGACGAAGTGGAGACGCGGCTGGCTGCGGCGCTGCGCCGCGTTCAGCCTTCTGGTAGTTTTGTGAGCGCCGTGCGTCAAAAGATGAGCGCCCGGCCCGCCGTCCAAATTTCTTACCGCGGCGGGAATCGCCGCGCGTTGTTGATGGTTTTCGGCGCTGCGCTTTCCCTCAGTTTGTTGATTTTGACGGCGGCGCGTGTCCTGGTTTATTTTCTGCGCCGCGCCAAAAGTTAAGCGAGCGCCGCCGCCAGCAGGCGCGCCTGCTCAATCAGGTCAAACTCGCCGGGCAGGCTGAAGTTTTCATTCACGCGCAGCGTCAGCGCCTGCGCCGACTGGCGGGCAGGCGTAGGCGCGGCCTCATCGGCCAGGATTTTTTTTAGCAAATCGTAGGCGCTGGCGCTTTGCGGCAGGGCGTAATATCCGCGTAACGCAATTCCGGCGGCGCGGCGCGCCAAGACTCGCGCCTGGCCTTCGTTGCCGCGCGCGCGGGCGGCCAGCGCCAGGGCTATTTCCGCGTCAAATGTGGAGGCCCAGGGTTGCATGGAAAAACTCCTTTAATCAGCGCGTGTTTTCTAGCGGGGGTGGGAAGTTCGGCACCCTGTTCATGCGTAGCGCTGCAAAATAACCCGTGTGGATTGAAAAGCCAGCGTGGGAAATTCGTCCCGCGCGAACCAGCCCGCCGCCCTGGCGTCATCGCCCGCGCGGAGAACTCCGCCGGTGAGGTGGGCGCGGTAAAAGAGAATGAAATCGGCGCCTTTGGCGTGTAAGCGCCCCTGCGGGGTGTCGCGCCC
>JAVHNW010000350.1:3907-7971 GCA_036169755.1 bacterium
GCGGGGTGTCGCGCCCGGTGCATAGTTCGAGCAGCTCGTCAATGGCGACTTCCAGGCTGGTTTCCTCCAGACATTCGCGGCGGGCCGTTTCAGCGGGGTCTTCGCCGCTGTTGACGAATCCCGCTGGCAGTGTCCACAATCCCTGAAAGGGCGGGTTGGCGCGCTGGACGAGCAGCACGCGCCCCTGCGCATCGCTCACCAATACGCCCGCGGCGACTTTGGGGTCGTCAAAGTAGACCCAGCCGCAGGCCGGGCAGACCGGGTGCAAACTGCCGTGGCGCTCGGCCTGAATCAGCGGGGCGGCGCAGCGTGGGCAAAAATGAACATCCTCCAGACGCATGGCTAATCGCTCATTTCTGCGCGCAGTTGTTCGTTCCAGCGCAGTCCCTCGCGCGTCAAAAACCAGGCGCCCAGCAGGGTAATCGGCAGCCAGAGCGCCACATGCAGGGTGAGCGTGTAGGCGGCGGCGGTTGCCTGCTCTACGCCGTAGGCCGTTAGCACGGCGATGCCGGGCGCGTCAAAGGTGCCGATGTAGCCCGGCGCGGAGGGGATGGTCGTTGCCAGATTGACGATGCCGTTCATCAGCATCAGCGCAAAGAAGGAAACGCTGAAACCGAAGGCGTGCATCACGAACCAATATTTGGCGGTTTCCAGCAGCCAGATGACCAGCGAAGTGGCGAAAACCATCAGCACATTGACGGGTGAGCGCAGCGCAGCCAGCCCCGCCAAAAATTTATGCAAAATGCCAATGCTATTTTCGCGCAGGCGCGCCGGAAGAATGCGGCGCAGAAGCCATTCGCCCAGCGCCCCGCTCTTTTGCGGAAACATGGCCGCCAGCAGAAAAATCGCCAGTGCGCCGAGAAAAGCCGCCGTCCCCCAAACCGCCAGCTGCTGAATATTGCCGATGAAACCCGAAGCGCTGGTCAACTTCGCCAGTTCTGGCAGGTTGATGAAAACAAAAGCCAGCATCACCACCCCGTCAAAAATGCGCTCCACGATGATGGTCGCCAGCGAAGCCGAAACCGGCACGCCCTCCTTGCGCTTCAAAATCACCGCCCGCAGCACCTCACCGGCGCGCGCCGGATAAATATTGTTGCCCATGTAGCCGATGGCCGTCACCGGAAACATGACCCGCGTGGGAATTTCCTTCAACGGCTTCAGCAGATAATGCCAGCGCCAGGCGCGCGCCCACACGCCCACAAAATAAACGAGAATGCCGGGCAAAATCCAGCCATACTGGGCGCGCGAAACCACGCCCCAAAAATCACCCAGGCGCAGACCGCGCAGCGCCAGCCATAAAAACAGCAGGCTGACGCCCACGCCCAGCGCCAATTGTCCTTGTTTTTTCATCCGAGTCGCTCCTCGCTGACTTGACTCCGCCCAGGGCGGAAAGTATCATGCAGAAAATTCTATTGGAGATTGCATGCTCACAGACCCCGCTATTTTACGCCAGGCAATGCGTTTTTGGACCACCGGCGTAACCATTGTTACCGCAACGCTCAACGGCGTTTCACACGGCATGACCGTCAGTTCCTTCACCTCGGTTTCGCTCGAACCGCCCCAAATTCTCATTTCGCTGGCGCACAACACCCGCACGCACGAACTGGTTTCGCGCTCCGGCAAATTTGGCGTCACGATTCTTGCCACCGGGCAGGATGAAATTTCCAACCGCTTCGCCGGAAGAATCGCCGATGACGAAAATCGCCTGGCCGGGCTGGAGACTTTCTGCCTCGATGGAGAAATTCCCCTGCTGAAGGGCGGCCTGGCCTGGCTGCTTGGCCGCGTGGCGCAAACGGTCGATTCTGGCTCGCACACGCTCTTCATCGCCCAGGTTTTTGCCGCCCAAAGCATGGAAAGCGGCGCGCCGCTGGTTTACTTCAGCCAAAAATATGCGGCCCTCCAGCCGTAGTTTTCACCCGCTTAGCGCGCCGCGTTTTTTTTATGGGATAATCACGCCGCTCACCCCATTTTTCTTTTTGGAGACGGAATGATTCCCGGCCTGGACGGTATTCGCGCCATTGCATTTTTGCTGGTTTTTGCCATGCACACCGACTACCTGATGATTGGCTGGGTGGGGGTTTTGCTTTTCTTCGTCCTTTCCGGCTTTCTCATCACCGATATTCTGATTCGCATGAAAGAAAGCCTTCCCGCGCGCGCCTACTTCATCAAATTCTACGGGCGCCGCTTTTTGCGAATTTTCCCCCTCTACTACGTTTACCTGTTCGCCATGCTGCTCGTTGCGGCGCTTTTACTGTCCGCCCAGTTTCGCCCCGACTATATGCGCATGTTTCAAGACCACGTCCGCTACGCCATTTTCTACGTCTACGATTTTTTCAGCGCCGGAGCGGGCTTTGTGGAACATCGTTTTTTGGGGCATTTCTGGTCGCTTTCGGTGGAAGAGCAATTTTACATCGTCTGGCCGCTGGCGATTTTTCTCACGCCGCGCCGCTATTACCGCCAGCTTTTTCTCGGCGCGATTGTGCTGGGGCCGCTGGCGCGTTTCGGCCTGGCCTACGCCTACAACCACGCCCTGTTTGGCCTGCCGTATGGCGCAACGGCGCAGGGAATTTACGTTTTGCCCTTCTCGCACATAGACGCTTTCGGTTTTGGCGCCTACATCAGCCGCTTCAGGCTTCCGCGCCCCCGTCTTCAACTGGCGCTGTTGGCTGTTTTGCTGCCGCTGGCGGGCTACAGCTCCCAGTTTTTGGCGACCGGCTCCATCGGCGACCCCACCGCCCTGGGCTTTGTCCACCCGCTGGCAAATGGGCTGAAACACGTCTGGGGCTACTCGCTGCTGAATTATTTTTTCGCCCTGCTGATTTACAACGTGGTCTACCAAAAAATATTCGTCCGCTGGTTGGAATGGCCGTTTTTGCGCTACCTGGGCAAAATTTCCTACGGCCTGTACGTCTACCACTACGCCATCATCTGGTTCGTGGCGCGCCTGCGCGAGATGAACCTGCCGGAAGCCATCAATAAACCGCTGATTGCCCTGCTGGCCTTTGCGCTGACTCTGGCGGTGGCCTCCCTCAGTTACCGCTGGCTCGAAGCGCCGCTGATTCGGCTCAAAGACCGCTACTTTGCCAACCCCCCGGCAGGTATAATTTCTCCCAAAGGAATCTCTTCATGAACTTTCCCGCTCGATTACGCGCCGCCGCGCGCCTGCTGCTGCGTGGCGATTCCCCGGCCCGGCAGCGCGGCGCGATTCCACCCATCAGCGCCGAAGAAGTCGCCGAAATCCGACAATTTTTCCCGCGCGAAAAATTTTTCATTCTCGGCCACGCCCGTTCTGGCACCACCCTGTTGATGCGCCTGACGCGCCTGCATCCCGAAATCCACTGCAATTACCAGGCGCATTTTTTCACCCGCGCGCCCATGCTCAAATCACTGGTCAACAGCCCCGAAGCCGCCGACTGGCTTTCGCGCAAATCCAATCGCTGGAACCAGGGCCGCGACCTTTCGCCCCTAGTCCTGCGCGCCGCCGCCGATTTCATCCTGGAGCGTGACGCCGCCCGCCAGGGCAAAGCCATCGTGGGCGATAAAAGCCCCTCGTCCAGCATCCACGGCCAGGTCGTGCGCGACACCTTCGCCATTTACCCGGATGCCAAACTCATCTACATCGTCCGCGATGGGCGCGATGTCTTGGTTTCGGAGCGCTTCCGCAATTTTGTGGAAGACTCGCAGTTTTTGACCGCCGAAGACCGCCGCATTTTGGCCGCCCTCAAAGCCGACCAGACCCCCTTCAGCGATGGCCGCCGCTCCATTTTTACGCAGGAATTCATACGCCGGGTCGCCCAGAGTTGGGTGGATGACCTGACTGAAATGGATGGTGAGGCCAAAAGGCTTTACCCCGCCTCGTACTTTTCTCTGCGCTACGAAGATTTGCTGGCCGAGCCTGTGGCCGAAATGCAAAAACTATGGGCTTTTCTCGGCGCGCAGGCTGCCCCCAGCCTGGCAGCGGAAATTCAAAAAGAAATGGGGCAAAACCTGGACGAAGAATGGCAGGCCAAACGCAACCAATCCATTGCCAGTTTTTTGCCGAAAGGCAAGGCTGGCAACTGGCG
>JAVHNW010000351.1:0-1548 GCA_036169755.1 bacterium
CCAGCCTGCGCGCCATTCCCAACCTGACGGTGATTCGCCCGGCAGACGCCAATGAGGCCGTCCACGCCTGGCGCGTGGCGTTGGCACCCGCCGCAGGCAGGGCGCTGGCACCCGCCGCAGGCAGGGCGCTGGGGCAAAAACGCGCCCCCACCGCCCTGATTCTCACCCGCCAAAACTTGCCAACCCTCGACCGGACCATTTATTCGGATGCGGCGCTGCTCGAAAAAGGCGCCTATGTCTTGGCCGATTTGGGCAACGACCCGCCCGAAATTATTTTGATGGCCTCCGGCTCGGAAGTGGCGCTGATCGTGGAAGCCGGAACCCGCCTGGCGATGGAGGGCGTCAACCTGCGCCTGGTTTCCTTCCCCAGCTGGGAATTGTTCCAGCAGCAGGATGCCGCCTACCGCGAGTCGGTTTTGCCCGCCGCCCTGAAGGCGCGAGTCGCCGTTGAAGCGGGTATCGGCATGGGCTGGGAAAAATTCACCGGTTCTTCCGGCGTCATTCTCTCGCTGGAACATTACGGCGCTTCGGCCCCGGCCCCAATTTTGTTCCGTGAATTTGGTTTTACCGTGGAAAATGTGATGGCCAAAGCGCGCGAGGTGCTCAAATGAAAGTGGCTGTCGGCTGCGACCACGCCGGTTTTCCGCTGAAGGAGACGGTGCTGCAAGCGCTGCGCGCCGCCGGTCACGAGGCGCTCGACCTGGGGACAAATTCCAGCGAGGCGGTGGATTATCCCGATTTTGCGGAGAAGGTGGGCCGCGCGATTTTGGATGGCCGGGCGCAGCGCGGAATTATGCTGTGCGGCTCGGCGGTGGGCGCAAATATCGCCGCCAACAAAATGCGCGGGATTTACGCTGGAATTTGCCACGACAGCTATTCGGCGCACCAGGGCGTGGAACATGACGCCATGAATGTGCTGTGCCTGGGCGCGCGCATCATCGGCCCGGAACCAGCCAAAGAAATTGTGGCCGCCTTTTTGGGCGCGCGTTTTGTCGGCAACGACCCCGGTCAAGAGCGTCACGCCCGCCGGGTGGGGAAAATTCAACAATTGGAAAAAGCCAACTAGGCGTACCCTCTGCGGTACACAAAAAAACGGGAGATTTTATGAATACAATTCAACAACTGACCAAACTCGGCCAATCGCTGTGGTACGACAACATTCAGCGCCGCCTGCTGGAAAACGGCGAGTTGGCCGCGCTGATTGCGCGCGGCGACATTCGCGGTGTGACATCCAACCCGACCATTTTTCACAACGCCATCAGCAAAACCAGCGATTACGACTCGGCGCTCATTCCGCTGGCGCAATCCGGCTGGAGCGCGGAAGAAATTTTTTGGCAGCTGGCGATTGAAGATATTCAGGCCGCCTGCGATTTATTTGCGCCGCTTTACCGGGAAAGCCTGGGCGTAGACGGCTACGTCAGCCTGGAAGTCAGCCCGGCGCTGGCGCGCGAGAGCAAGGCCACGCTCGAACAGGCGCAAAAACTGTGGGCGCGGGTCAACCGCCCCAACCTGATGATAAAAATTCCAGCCACGCGCGAAGGCCTGCCC
>JAVHNW010000352.1:0-7955 GCA_036169755.1 bacterium
CCGACCCGCGTCTGGAAGCCCAGCGGCGGCGCACCATCCTCGAGGGCGATGTGCCTTCGCCGGTGAATCCGCCCTCTGGCTGCCGCTTCCGCACCCGCTGTCCGATTGCCGAAATGGGGCTGTGCGACCTCAGCCAACCCGAATTCCGCGAGGTGAAACCAGGTCACTTTGTGGCCTGTCACAAGGTATAAGTGTGAAAGGAGGTGATTGCATCCGCTTTTAATGATTGACCCGTGTTTGATGCAGTACCTTTTATCCGATTTTCCGATTTGATGTGAGGAGAAGAAAAATGCGTAAGTTATTTGCTGTTTTGAGCCTGCTGGTCGTGGCGAGTATGTTGCTTGCCGCCTGCGGCCCCACTGCCGCCCCGGCGACAGAAGCCCCGGCTGCTCCCGCCGCTGGGGACGCCACTGTCGCCCCGGCTGCGCCCGAAGCGCCCGCCGCTCCCGCCGCCCCGGTGTTTGCTTCCAAAGACCCGACCACCTTCACCGTGGCTGAGTCTGATGTCTCGATTGACACCCTCGACCCCGCCCTGGCCTACGACACCGCTTCTGCTGAAATTCTGCAGAACACGTACGAAGGCCTGGTCTTCTACGATGGCGAAGCCACCGACAAATTTGTCCCCATGTTGGCTGAATCCTGGACGACCTCCGATGACGGCACTGTCTGGACCTTCACCATCCGCAAGGGTGTCAAATTCCACAATGGCGATGAAATGACCGCCACGGACGTGGCCTACTCGTTCCAGCGCGGCCTGCTTCAGGGTGGGTATTCCTCCCCGCAGTGGCTGCTGGCCGAGCCCTTCTTCGGCGTTGGCAATGATGATGTCACCATGATTATTGATGCTGGCGCTTCTGCCGATGACCGCGAAGCCCTGGCCAAAAATGACCCGGCTGTCCTGACTGCCGCTTGCGACAAGGTTCAGGCCGCCATCGTGGCCGATGACGCTGCCGGTACCGTCACTATGACCCTGGCTCAGGCCTGGGGTCCCTTCCTGCCCACGCTTGCCCAGACCTGGGGCTCGGTGATGGACAAGAAATGGGTCATGGAGACCGGCGGCTGGGATGGCACTTGCGCCACCTGGCAGAATTTCTATGGCATGGCCTCCTCGGATGACCCCTTCTCCTCCATTGAGAATGGCACCGGCCCCTTCAAGCTGGACAGCCTCAAGCAGGGTGAAGAAGTCGTCCTCGTCCGCAATGATGCCTACTGGCGCGACCCCGCCAAACTGGAACGTGTTGTTCTCAAGAGCGTTCCCGAATGGGGCACCCGCTTCACCATGATGCAGGCCGGTGATGCCGACCTCGCCGTCGTCCCGCCTGCCAACCGCTCACAGATGGACGAACTGGTTGGCGCCTTCCAGGTTTACGATGCCGCCAGCAACAGCTACGGCCCCATCTCGGAAGTCTGCAATTACGACGCGACTGCCCTGGCTGCCGCCAAGTACACCGCCTGCGCCGCTGGCGAGGCCGGTAACGGCGCGCCCTTCCTGGGCCGCTTTGGCCGCCCTGGTATTTCGCAGGACGTCATCCTCTTCAACTTCGCCATTCAACAGCCTGAAGGCGGCAACCAGTACATCGGTTCCGGCGCCCTGGACGGCAACGGCGTTACCCCCGATTTCTTCGCTGATGAGCACATCCGCAAGGGTTTCGCCTACAGCTTTGACTGGGAAACCTTCATCACCGATGTTTGGAAAGGTGAAGCGATTCAATCCTTCCAACTGACCCTGCCCGGCATGCCCGGCTTCTTCCAGGACACCCCGCACTACGCTCTCGACCTCGACAAAGCCACTGCTGAATTCAAGCTGGCTGACCTCGACAAAGACGGCATCGCCGCTGGCGACGACCCCGAAGGCGATGTCTGGACCACCGGTTTCCGCGTTCAGATGGCCTACAACCAGGGCAACAACACCCGCCAGACCATCGCCGAAATCCTGGCTGGTAACCTGGCCGGAATCAACGATAAGTTTGTCGTTGAGACCCTCGGCCTGCCGTGGGCGGCCTACCTGCGCGCCCAGCGCGCCAAACTGCTGCCGATTATGACCGGCGGCTGGTTGGAAGACATCCACGACCCGCACAACTGGTACCAGCCCTACACCACCGGCACCTACGGTGGTCGCCAGAACCTGCCCCAGGACATCAAGGACCAGTTCAAGGCCCTCCTCGAACAGGGCGTGGCTGAACTTGATCCCGCCAAACGCGGCGAAATCTACAAACAGGCCAATCAACTGTATTACGACCTGGCTGTCGGTGTCCCGCTCGTCCTGACCACCAGCCACGGCTACAGCCAGCGCTGGGTGGACGGTGTCATCCTCAACCCCATCTTCCCCGGCGTCTACTACTACACCATCTCCAAACAGTAGCCCTCCGCTGAAGTTTGCGTAAATTGGTTGGGGGTCTGGCAACAGACCCCCAACTTTCCCCCCTCTTTTGGCCCGCCGTCTACACCGAATTGTAAAATTCAGAGTAGACCGCGTGACAAAATCCATCCTTAACGAGGTTGCAAATGACGACCTACATTATCCGCCGCCTTTTGCTGGTGCCATTCCTGCTGATGGGCGTAACAATACTCATTTTTGGGATGCTACAGTTTCTCTCGCCCGTTGAGCGTTCTGCGCTCTATGTGCGTGACTTTCCTAAAAATGAAAAAGCGTTGGATACCATCATCAAACGCTATGGTCTGGACCGGCCCGCGTATGAGCAGTACTGGCGCTGGCTGGTCGGTGTTGTGGACACCACCAGCGGCATCCGCAGCGGCGGCATCCTCTTCGGTGATTTGGGCTATTCGCGTACTTCTTCCCAGCCTGTCATTGATTTGATTATGAGCCGCTTTCCCAATACGCTGGATATGACCATCTGGGCCGTGGCCCCGGTGATTTTGGTGGGCATCTGGCTGGGGGTACAAGCCGCTGTTCACCAAAATGGCTTCATTGACCAGGCCGCGCGCGTCTTCAGTATCGTCGGCACCTCCTTCCCCACGTTTGTATTTGGCCTCTTGATGTTGTTGATTTTCTACGCCAATTTGGGCTGGTTCGAGCCGGGACGCCTTACAGACGAGTACATGCGCGTTGTGGGGTCGGATGCCTTCCGCCACTACACCTCTCTGATTACCTTCGATGCCTTGCTGAATGGCCGCTTCGACATTTTCATTGACGCCCTGCGCCACATGTTTTTGCCCATCCTGACCCTTTCCTACATCAGTTGGGCAACTTTCTTGCGCGTAACCCGCTCTTCCATGCTGGAAACTCTGCGCATGGAATATGTCACCACCGCCCGCGCCAAAGGCCTGCCGGAGCGCGATGTCATCTTCAAACATGCCCAACCCAATGCCATGATTCCCGTTGTGACCCTGGCGGGCGGAAGTGTGGTCGGCCTGCTCGGCGGCGTTGTCATCACTGAGACCGTCTACAATTACCCGGGAATTGGCGCCGCCGCCGCCCGCGCCGCCACCACCCTCGACGTGGTCACCATGCTCGGCTTTGCGCTCTTCAACGGTTTCATTCTCATCGTAGCCAATCTTGTTGTAGATATTCTCTATGCGGCGGTTGACCCGCGTGTGCGCCTTTCTTAAGGAGATTTTCTCATGGCTGAACTCAAACCAAGTGGTGACAACACCCTGCTGAAAGACACTGTTTCCGCCCGCAAGATTGGTCGTGTGGAGCGTTTTCTTGGCCCTGAAAACTACCGCATCGTCACCGGGCTGCTAAAAACCCCGGCCTCGGTGGTTGGTTTCATTCTGATTGGTTTTTTCATTTTTATCGCTGTTTTCGCCCCCTTGCTTGCGCCCCCGCTCGAAGGGCGTGATCCCTACCAGATTCCGCGAGACGGCTTCAGCTCGGACCCCAGGCCGATGGGCACCGAATGGAAGCGCAATCGCCCCGAAATGCCTTTCTGGTATCAGCCGCTGACCGGCAAAACGCAATGGATTCATCTGCTCGGCACCTCCGAAGGCCAATATGACATTTTCTACGGCATCATCTGGGGCACACGCACCGCTTTCTTCACCGGCTTGGCAGTCACTTTTGCCACCCTGTTGATTGGAATTGTGGTCGGCTCGGTCTCTGCCTACTACGGTGGCTGGGTGGATAATCTCATCATGCGCCTGGTGGACATCCTGCTGATTCTGCCCGGCATTCTGGCTGCGCTCATCCTGGCTGCCGTACTGACGCCTCGCATTGGCAAAAGCCTGATTCCCACCATGATTGCTCTGATTGCCTTTGGCTGGATGGGCTACTCGCGCATTATCCGCGGCGATATTCTCTCCGTCAAGGAGCGCGATTACATTCTTGCCTCGCGCGTCATCGGCGTCAAAGACAGCCGCATCCTCTTCCGCCACATCATCCCCAACGCCATCTTCCCCACCCTGGTGCTGGCCTCGCTGGCTGTCGGCGAGGTGGTACTTTCCTTCGCTGCGCTCTCCTTCCTCGGCATCGGCACCGAAGTTGGCTACGCCGACTGGGGCCAGGTACTCTCCTTCGCTCGCAACTGGATTACCAGCCTCAACACCTACTGGTACATTGTCGTCTGGCCCGGCGTTACCCTGGTCCTGTACGTGATGGGCTACAACCTGGTGGGTGACGCCCTGCGCGACGTGCTTGACCCGCGCATGCGTGGACGCAGTTAGCAAAAAAAACACAAAAAAAGCGCCGCTTAAAACCGGCGCTTTTTTGTTCCCTTCCCCACCAAAATCTGGGTAAAATAGCCAGGTGCTTTCTTTTCCCCGTTTTTTCCTCTTTTTCATCCCAGTTGGATTGCTTTTCCTGGCCTTCAACACCCCGCGCGCGCAGGCGCAGACCCGACTTCCGGCGCCCAGCCCCACCATTGACCGATTGGCAAAACCCACTACTCCGGCCAACCCCTCTCAGGCCGATTTGGGCGCGCAGGATTACTGGCTTTACTGCTCACCCTGCCACGGCGACCAGGCCCAGGGCCTGACGGACGAATTCCGCCTGCAATATCCCCCTGAAGACCAGTACTGCTGGAAATCTGGCTGCCATGGCCGCCGCCCCTACCCCAACGGCTGGACCATCCCCACCCCCGTTCCGGCGCTGGTTGGGCCGGGAGCGCTGACCAACTTCTCAGACGCCGGGCAGCTTTTCGCCTTCATGCGCGCCGCCATGCCATTCCAAAAACCTGGCTCGCTGGATGACGCCATCTACTGGCGCATCACCGCCTTCGTAATGCGCCAAAACGGTTACCGCCAGGATTCTGCCCCCCTGGACGCGGCCAACGCTTCCGCGGCGACCATCCCAGGCGCCGCCGCTCCCCCCGCAGCGACTTCCACCCCAGCCGTAGCCGCTCCCCAGGCGCAATCGCCCTTTTTCACCGATTGGCTGGCCGCGGGCGCTTTCTTCAGCCTCCTGCTTTTGATTATTTTCCTGATTCGCCGTTCCGGGACAAAATCATGAACCGAAAACTTCTTCTGCCCACACTTTTTTTGCTGATGACGGCTGGCTGCAGCCTGCCTTTTGCGCCGCAGGCGACTGCCACGCTGACAGCGGCGGCGCCGCAAGACGCAACCCCCACCCTGGCGGCGACTATGACACCCGCCGCGCCCACCACGCTGACGGTTTGCCTGGGCCAGGAACCCAACACGCTTTACCCCTACGCCAGCCCCAACGTTGCCGCGCGCGATGTGCTGGCCGCCATTTATGACGGCCCCATTGATATTTTTTCCAACGGCTACCAGCCGGTCATTTTGGAGAAAATCCCCTCTGTCCAAAACGGTGATGCCCAGCGCGCCCCGGTCAAGGTCAAACGCGGCGACCCAGTGGTGGATATTCACGGCCAGCCGGTGGCGCTCGATACCGGCGTGACGGTTTTCCCCTCCGGCTGCAACGACCTGGCCTGCGCCCTGCTCTTTGACGGCCAGACAGAATTAACCCTCGACCAGATGGTGGTCACGTTTCGGCTGAAGCCCGGCCTGCTCTGGTCGGATGGCGCGCCGCTGACCGCCGCGGATTCGGTCTACGCCTTTGGGCTGGCCTCCGACCCGGCCAGCCCGGTCTCCAAATATCGGATTGACCGCACCCAGGCCTATGAGGCGCTTGACGACCTCAGCCTCCAATGGTGGGGGCGGCCCGGCTTTATTGACCCGGCTTATGTGGAAAATTTTTGGGCTCCGCTGCCCAAACACCTTTGGGGTGCTCAATCAGCGCAGGCGCTGCTGTCCGCCGATTTGACCGTCCGCCCGCCGCTCGGCTGGGGCCCCTACCTTTTTCGGGAATGGATTCCCGGCCAGTATCTTCGGCTGGAGAAAAATCCCAACTATTTCCGCGCCGCCGAAAACCTGCCGGTTTTTGAGTCGCTCGTTTTCCGCTTTCTGCCCGATGCCGAAAGCGCCATCAGCGCCCTGACCGCCGGGGAGTGCGACCTGCTCGACACCAGCCTGCGCCTCGAGTCGCAGATTAATTTACTGCGTCAGTTGGAGAAAAACCACCAGGCGCGAGTGGCGATTGCCACCAGCCCGCTGATGGAACGTCTCGACCTGGGCCTGAATCCCGCCGCCTACGATGACGGCCCCGGCGTCAACGATCGCCCCAACCTGATGGGCGATGTCCGCACCCGTCAGGCGATTGCTTTCTGCCTCGACCGTCAAAAAGTGGTGGACACGGTTTTTTCTGGGCTGACCAGCGTGCCAGATTCCTTCGTCCCATCCACACACCCGCTCTTCAGCAGTGAAACGGCCAACTATCCGCATGACAGCAACCGGGGCATCGCCTTGCTGGAACAGGTTGGCTGGAAAAATGAAGATGGCAACCCGTCCACGCCGCGCACTGCGCTCAACATCAGCGGCATCCTTTCGGGTACGCCGCTGACGCTGAAATACTGGACGACCGGCGCCACGCAGCGCCGTCAGGTGGCCGAAATTCTATCCGCCTCGCTGGCAGAATGTGGAATTGGCGTGACGGTGGAATACTTTGACCCGAATGATTTTTACGCGCCTGGCCCCGGCGGCCCGCTGTTTGGTCGGCAGTTTGACCTGGCAGAATACGCCATCACCACCGCTGGTTCTGACCCGGCCTGCGCGGCGTTTACCGGCGCTTCGATTCCAGACGCCGCCAACGGCTGGCTGGGCGTCAACCTCAGCGGCTACAAAAACTCCGACTTTGACACGCTCTGCAGCCAAAGCCAGCATACCCTGCCAGATGATGCGGCGTACGCCGGGTTGTGGAAACAAATTCAGGCGATTTATGCCAACGATTTGCCCTCCATCCCGCTCTATCAGCGCCTAAAGGTGCTGGCCGCCCGCCCTGATTTCTGCAATTTGAACGTTGACTCTACGACCTTGTTTGATTTGTGGAATCTGGAGGAGTATGCCATTTCGGCGGATTGCATTGGTCAATAGGTGGCGGCAAATTTGTGTAGACAATCTTTCCTCCCTTTTTCTTGACGCATGTTTCTGGTTGTGCTATAAACAGATATGCTGCTTTTAAAAAAAATTCAAATGTGATTTTTCAGGCTTGGTGGGCGCTGCCCCCCGGCCTGTTTTTGTTTCCTAAAAGGAGGTGATGCTTAAACCGCGTAACGCCAGAACGTTTTTCATCATATCCATCCGTTCACATTTTCTCTCAGGAGGAGAAAAATCATGTTGAAAAATCGAATTATGTCCATCTTAGGGCTGCTCGTCGCTGTCAGCATGGCGCTGGCTGCTTGCGGCCCCGCCGCCACCGAAGTTCCGGCGACGGCTGTTCCCGCGACTGAAGCCCCCACCGCCACCCCCGTTCCGGTTCGCCAGGGCGCCTGGGTTGACAGTGTTGTCTTCACCAGCATTGATAACCCGGACGAAGCCGTCAAACAGCTTCAGGCCGACCAGATTGATGTTTTTGCCGAAACGGTTGCCAACCCCAACACCTTCAAGACCGTTCAGGCAGATGCCAACCTGTCGTATGCCACCTCCTTTGGCTCCTACACCGAATTGACCTTCAACCCGGTTTTGAACTTCACGGATGGCCG
>JAVHNW010000353.1:0-1541 GCA_036169755.1 bacterium
GTTGGGCAGCAGCGGGTTGTTGAAGTAGGTGGCGTCATGGCCGGTGTCGAGCGCTACGCGCGGCTCACCGCTGGCGCTGACGTAGCCGACAATGCCGACCTGACCAACCTTCAGCCGATGATTCCGCTCCAGCATGGCGCGGCCCGCTTCCGTGGGGGAGGCGCGCAAAACGGCGTATTCGCGCTGGGCGTCAATCAGGAAAATTCCGGTGTGGTAAAAGTCAAATCTATCCAACACCAGCTGCGCCGAGCGGTTGAGCAATTCATCGAGGTTGCGCGAGGTGGTGGCATCGCGGGCAACCTCGGAGGCGACACGCAAGCGGCTGGCTTGTTTTTGCAGATCTTGCGTGCGGTCATTCACTTTTTGTTCCAGGGTTTGGATGAGCATCTGCAGTTCGCCGGAGAGGGTGTTGAAGTTGCCCGCCAACTGACCGATTTCATCCTGGCGGTCAATCAGAATGCGGCTCTGCATATCGCCCTGCGCCAGGCGTTTGGCGCGCTCGGCCAGGTCGGTGATCGGGCTGCTGATGGAACGCGAGGTAACGAAGACGATGGCGAAGGCCATTAGCGCGGTGAAGAAGCCGACGCCCAGGTTGGAGAGCATCAGCGCTAAAATTCCGCTGATGACTTCCTGTTGTTTGATTTCAGCCACCAGCACGCTCTCAATTTGAGAAATGTAACTGTAATCGCCCAGCACGCTTTCCTGTTGATAGTTGTCGTAAATGCCCTTGCCCTGGCTGTCCAAAATCCCGCCATTGCCGATGGCATTGAGCGTGGCGTTGGTGGAGACATAGGTTCCGGTTCCGGTGCGCGTGGCGGTAATGGAGGCGTAGTCGGTGCCTACCAGATAGGTTTCCAGGGTTTCGGCAATACCGCTTTTGCTTTCCATCACGGCTTTGATTTCGTCAAGCGTGGAACGGGCTACCAGCGCGCCGATGAAAATTCCGTTGCGCAGGATAGGTTTCATAATCAACAAGGTGGCGCTGGCGCCGCTGGCAGCGGGCCGCTCAATGGAAAAGGTTTCTCCCTGCAGAACGCGCGTGAAGAAGCGCTGCCCGGCGTAAATTTGTTTTTCGTTGCTGCGGGTGGTGGACACCACCACCTGGCCGATGTCGTCCACCAGGAAAATTTCGGTATAGCGGCTGGATTGTTCGTGTAGCTTTAGCAGATTGGCGCGCACCAGGTCGTAGTTAAATTGATAGGCAAAATTCCCGGCTGGCGCGCGCAGCAAAAGCTGAATGCGCTGGTAGATCAGCGGGTCATTGACCGGGATGGAAATTTCAGTATCCATGCTGGCCAAAATATTGGTAATTTGCGTCTGTTTGATGCTGGCGACACCCCGCAGTTGATTGAAAACGCTTTCGCGGTCGTAATAAAAACTACCCAGCGCCGCCACGACCAATGTAGTCACGGCAGACATGACGGTGATCAGCGCAAAAGTTACCACCAGCCGGGCGGCAATCGTCTTGAATTCCACGCTGGAATTGAGCAGCACCAGCGCCACCATCAGCCCGAGAACGATGGTGTAGATGAATAAACCGG
>JAVHNW010000354.1:0-1539 GCA_036169755.1 bacterium
GTTGTACGGGTTGAACGAGGCAGAAATCCGCATTGTGGAAGGCAAGTAAAATTTTCGGCGCACTTTTCAGGGTCTCAACTCCCCTTTCCCGCTGGGAGAGATAAAATCACAGCCACCCAATTCTCAAAAAAGGAGAATACCCCATGACGGCACAACGAATTGATGGAAAAGAAATTGCCCGGCAAGTTCGGCAGCAAGTCGCCGCCGAAGTTGAAAAACGCCTGGCGCAGGGTCAGCCCCGCCCCGGCCTGGCAACCGTCCTGGTCGGCGACCGGGTTGATTCGGCGGCCTATGTCGCCGCCAAGCAAAAAGCCTGCCAGGAACTGGGCATGATTTCCTACCACCGCCCGCTGCCCGCCGATATTTCACAGGAGGCGCTCGAAGCCGAAATCCGCGCCCTGAACGCCGACCCCGCCGTCAACGGGATTCTCGTTCAACTGCCGCTGCCCGCCCACCTGGACGAGGAGCGCGTGCTGGCGCTCATCAGCGTTGAAAAAGACGTGGACGGGTTTTCACCGCTCAACATGGGCCGCCTGGCGCAAAAAGGGCGCGAACCGCTCTTCGTCCCCTGCACGCCCTACGGCTGCATCTACCTGCTAGAGCAGAGCGGAGTCAAAATCGAAGGCGCCAACGCCGTTGTGCTGGGGCGTTCCAACATCGTTGGCATGCCCGCCGCCCTGCTGCTGATTGGCAAAAACGCCACCGTCACCGTCTGCCACTCGCGCACCCAAAACCTGCCCGCCGTGGTGCGCCAGGCCGATATTCTGATTGCCGCCATCGGCAAAGCCGAAATGGTGCGCGGCGACTGGATTAAACCCGGCGCGGCGGTGATTGACGTGGGCATCAACGCCAAAGCCGACCCGACCAAAAAAAGCGGTCACCGCCTGGTGGGCGATGTCAATTTTGACGAGGCCGAACAAGTGGCCGGGTTCATCACCCCCGTCCCCGGCGGAGTTGGCCCGATGACCATCGCCATGCTGATGAAAAACACCCTGCGGGCCGCGCAGCTGCAGCAGGGATAAGGCGCGCGATGCGTTTCCTGCTGCAGCGGGCGCTGATGATTTTGATGGGCCTGCTCGGCCTGTTGGCGCTGACCCTGGCCCTGATTTATTTTTCCACCCGCGCCCGCCAGATGAAAATCTACCGCCCGCCCGCGGAAAGTGTCGTCTTGCCCGTTGATGCCGCCTCGCTGACAGAGGGCCGCCGCATCTCCGGCTATCGCGGCTGCCTGGCCTGTCACGGCGACCACCTCGAAGGCAAAATTTACCTTTCCAACCCGGCCCTGGGCGAGGTGATTGCCAGCAATCTGACTCGCGGCGCGGGCGGAGTTGGCGACCGCTACCGCGCTGAAGATTGGCCGCGCGCCATCCGTCACGGCATTCGGCCAGACGGCACACCGCTCCTATTCATGCCGGCCACCGAATTCTATTTTTTGAGCGACAGCGACCTGGGCAAAATCATTGCCTTCATTCAAAACGTCCCCGCAGTTGACCACTCCCTGCCGCGCAGCAGCCTCTCGCTGACCGGGCGCGTGGTGAT
>JAVHNW010000355.1:0-7886 GCA_036169755.1 bacterium
CACCCAGTTTTTTGCCAACTTTTTCAAAAGCCGCCAGCCCCTGGTCGAGGTCGGCTTTTGCGTGGGCGGCGGAAATCATGACGCGGATGCGCGCCTTGCCCTGCGGCACGGTCGGGTAGCCGATGGACATGGCGAAAACGCCCTCGTCTAATAGCTCGCGGCTGAACTGCTGCGCCAGCGGCGCTTCGCCGAGCATGACCGGGGTGATGGGGGTTTCGCTGGCGCCAGTGTTGAATCCCAATTTTTGCATTTCGGACTTGAAGTAACGCCCGTTTTCCCACAATTTATCCACCAATTCGGTGGATTCTTCCAGCAAATCAACCGCCGCCAGGCAGGCCGCCGTGTCCGGCACGGTCATGGCCGAGGAAAACAGGAAGGGCCGTCCGCGCTGGCGCAGCCACTCCACAATCGGCGCCGAACCGGCCACTACGCCGCCGACCACGCCAAAGGCTTTGGAGAGGGTGCCGACTTCCACATCCACTTTGCCGTGCAGGCCGAAGTGGTCAACGATGCCGCGTCCGCCCTTGCCGAGCACGCCTTCGCCGTGGGCGTCATCCACCATCAGCAAAAGGTCGTATTTTTTGGTCACTTCGTACAGCGCCGGGAGCGGGGCAATATCGCCGTCCATGCTGAAAACCCCGTCTGTCACCACCAGCGCGCGGCGGAACTGACTTAAATTGGCTTTGATTTGCTCTTCCAGCGATTTTGGGTCGTTGTGTTCGTAGGCGATGATTTTTGCGCCGGAAAGCCGACAGCCGTCAATGATGCTGGCGTGATTGAGGCGGTCGGAGAAGATGACATCTTCTTTGCCGACCAGCGCCGGGATGGTGGCCAGGTTGGCGGTGAACCCGCTCTGAAAGGTGATGGCCGCCTCGACGCCTTTGAACGCGGCCAGGCGCCGCTCCAATTCCAGGTGTAAATCCATCGTCCCGGCAATCGAGCGTACCGCGCCGGGGCCAACGCCGTGTGTCTTGATGGTGTTGACAGCGGCGGCCACAATCTTGGGGTGATTGGCCAGCCCCAGGTAATTGTTGGAGCAGAAATTGAGCGCGCGTTTGCCATCCACCATCAGCCAGGCGCCTTGCGGCGAAGCAATCGTGCGGATGCGGTTGTACAACCCGGCCTGCTTGAGACCGGCGAGTTCCTGCGAAATCCAGTCAGTTTTGGACATTTGCTTCTCCTGAAAGTTGGAACAGGATATGAGATGCGGGAATTATAGTGAATTCGCTCGCTGGCAAGCGTCACTTTTTTTGTATGACAAATCAGCCGCGTTCCACCTCGGCCAGCAGGCCCAGCTCGGCCAGCGCCGCCAGTACCTGCGGAACAGCCTCGCCGGGAATTTTCACCGTTGTCGGGCCGAGAATTTCGCCCAGGAAACGCCCGGCCTTCGAGCGGCGCAGTTCTTCCAGTACGGCGGGCTTGCTGACTTTCAGAACGGTCAGTGTCTCCAGCCGCGTTTCGATTCCATTTAATTCCCAACGCTGAAGCATTTTGGCAAAAATCGGCGGTACCTGCCCGCCGGAATGTTTTGCCAGCAGGCTGAGTAATTGATTGACTTTTAGCCCCTGCGCGGCGGCGCGCTGGAGTGAACTGGCGCTGATGTGGTAGCGATATTCGCCGTCTTTTTCCGCGTCCCATGCGCAGAAGCGCGCAATCTGATAGCGCGCCGCGCGCGGCGCCGGGCGCGCCATCGAAATTTTCCCCTGCGAGCTGATGCTGATTTTGCCGTTTTCTTCCCCGCCGGGCGCGCGGGCGCGGGTCAGCCGAAAGGCGGTTGGTTCACCGCCCTCTTCGGCGGCGGCCAGTTCCACCCGCCCCAGCCAAAAGAGCGGCCCGCTGATGAAAAAGCGCAGCAGGGCGCCATCCACGTCATCCCAATGTTCAAAACCGCGCAAATACAGGCCATCCGCCTCGCGCTTGATAAACCACGAATCATAATCGCCGGGGGCCGGGCGTTGAAAATCGGCGTAGCGTGTTTTGAAATCGCGCATAAATGCGCCCAGGCTCCACCACTGCCCGGTGGGCAGGGCCTCAATCAGCGGCAAAATAAAATTGCGCGCAGAAAGCGGGTCATTATTCCAGCCGCCTTCAAAAATTAATTGGGGCAGCAGGCGCAGTTCGTTAAAAGTTGCGCGGCTGCGCCAGGCTTTTTCCAGCAGAGTCAGCGCCGCCGGACGCGGCAGTTCGAGAAAGTTTTTGACCGCTTCCGGGCGCGGCTGGCCGTTTTTTAAAATTTCTGCTGCTTCGAGAAAAGCCGTCAAAACCGGCGTTGGGACGGGCATTTCGGGCGCTTCCTGCTCCAGGCGCAGCGCGGCCAGCAGGCTGGTGCTGTCATCCAGCAGGCGTTCAAACGGCGCCAGCGGATGGGATTTTTCGCCGGGAGAGGCTGGTCGGCCCAGGATTTCGCCCGCGGGGGCGGGAATCGGCCTGGGTGGCGCAGAATCAGCGGCGGGCGGATCTGCTTCCGCTGCTGATTCTGCCTGCTGCGTTTCGCCGGGCGCTTCGGCAAAGCCGATAAATTCCAGCGCCTGGCGCAAATCATCGGGGATGTAGGCAAATTCTTGCGGGCCTTTTTCGGTGTCGAAGAAGGCTTTGGCGAGCAGGGCGCGGTACCAGAGCAGTTCGGCGGGGGAATTGGGGCGCTCGTGAGGTTGTTCGCGGTCGCGTTTGGCGGCGCCCATTTCGCGCACGGCGCCGAAGCGGCGGGTGAAGACGACCCAGGGCAGGCGTCCGCCCGCGTCCACCAGCGCGCCGAGGGCGTTTTGTCCGTCTTCCGGCAGGGTGGAGACGACTTCTTCGAGCAGCTGCGCGTCACACAGGGTTTCGGCCAGTTCCACGGCGGCCTGGGCCGGGTCGGCGGCGCTTAATTCGATGCCCCACAGCGCGGCGATGATGCGTAGAAATCCCAAATCATGGGCGGGCAGGCTTTGGGCCAGGGTGGGCATGGGTTATCCTGTGATGACGCCCAGGGCGGCGGGCAGCATTTCAAATTGCAGCCCGCGCAGGTTGCTGCCGAAACTGGTGTAAATTTCGCCATCCGTGTGAATGTAGAGCGGGCGGTCGGCCTGCAGTTGGAAATTTTTGCATTGGCCGAAGCGCACTTGTGGAAATTGTTCGTGTGTGCCGCGCATGACTTCGGGCAGCAGGCGGAACATGGCGGCGCGGCTGCATTTTTTGACCAACATGTAATCCAGCAGGCCATCACGCAGGTCGGCGCGTGGGGCGACCAAAAAGCCGCCGCCTTCGCGCGGGCCGTTGCACAGGGCGGTCATGATGACCTCAGTTTCCCAGGCCTGGTCGTCAGCGCGGATGCGCAGCTGCGCCGGGTTGTGGTTGAGCAGGATGGTTTGAATGACGGCGGTCAGGTACATGGCGAAGCCGCGCAAGACCGGTAGTTTGTGCGAGCGGATGGTGACCACTGCGTCAAAACCGATGCCGAGGGTGTTGTCAATGTATTCCACCCGCCCGTTTTCATCGGTCATGCGGCCAATATCCACGCTGGAGGCGGGCGCGTTCAGGGCGTGCGCCAGCGCCCGGTCGGGTTGAAGCGGGACGCCGATGGCGTGGGCGAAATCGTTGCCAGAGCCGACCGGCACCACGCCCAGCAGGGGGCGTTGTTCGGCGGGCAGGCGCATCAGGCCGTTGACGATTTCATGCACGGTTCCATCTCCGCCGAGGGCGATGACGCGCTGGCAGCCCTCCAGCCCGGCCTGGTAGGCCAGCTCCGTGGCGTGGCCGGGGTAGACGGTTCCGCTCCAGGCGGCGTTTCCGGCTTCGATGGTCAGCGGGCGCAGGTCACGCGCCACGCGCCAGGCATTGCCCATGTCGGCCATTGGGTTGAGGATGAGTTTTATTTTTGAGGACATGGTTCACCACTATTTGGTGGAGGGGCGCAGGCCGGGCATTTGTAGTTCGCCGGTGAAGCCTTTCGCCATGATGAAAGTGCCGCGGGCGTGGCGTTTGGCGTGGTAGAGGGCTTCATCGGCGGCGCGCAGTAAATCGGAGGCGGCGTGGGCGTGGGTGGGGTAAACAGCAATGCCGCCAGAAATTCCCAGGCGGGTGCTACTGCCATCTGGCAGGGTGAAGCCAAAATTGGCGAAGCGTGTCTGAATGTTGCTGGCAATTTCGACTGCGCCGTTGCGGCTGGCTTCGGGCAAAATCATGGTTAATTCGTCACCGCCGTAGCGCGCCAAAAAATCGCTGGCGCGGGCGCTGGCCGCCAAAAAGCGGGCGACATCGTGCAGCACCTGGTCGCCGACACTGTGGCCCCAGGTGTCGTTGATGGTTTTGAATCCGTCCAGATCCATCATCAGCACGGCGAAACTGCGTCCGTAGCGCAAGGCGCGGCTGACTTCGCTTTCCAGCCGCCGGTCGAGGGCGCGGCGATTGGGCAGGCCGGTCAGCGTATCGCTGAGGGCCTGCACGGCGAGCGCCTCGTGCATGCGCGCGTTGATGATGGCAATGGAAGCCTGGTTGGCGAGCATTTGCAGCAGACGCAGTTCGGCGGTTTTAAATGCGCCCGTTTGGTTGCGTGAGAGGTTCATCACCCCAATGACGCTGTCGCCGCTTTTGAGCGGCATTCCGAGGATGGAGCCCGCCTCGTGAAAATGGTCTGTGTTTTGGTAAAGCGGGTCGGTAGCCATATTTTCAATCATGATGATTTCGCCGCTTTTTGCCACGCGGTAGGTTAACCCATCGGCGCGGGGTTTGGTATATTCCTGATTGCGTACGCCGTCAGCGTTGAGCGCCGCGCCGAAAATTAACAGTTGTTCCTGGTATAGATAAATGTGCGCGTTGTGTGCGCCCTTAATCAGCCGCAGGGCTTCGCTGACGACAGTATCCAAGACGGCCTGCAGTTCCAGGTTGCTGGTTAAATTGTAGGCGATGCGTTTGATGGCGTCCAACTCGGCGCTTTGCTGGCGAATGAGGGCGATCAGGTTGCGGTGCGAAAACAGCCGGGCGCTGAGTATTTCCACGCTTTGCGAGGCGGCTTCCGGCTGAAGGCTTTCGAGCGAATCGAGCAGGGTGTTGAAAAGTTCAATCAGCGCTTCTTTTTCAGTACTGGAAAAATTGGCCTGTTCCAGGCTGGCGCGAAAAGTCCCCAACCATTTTTCGGGTGAAGTATTCATGGTGCTGTTATTATACGTGAAGGCGGCGGGCTGGAGTGTGCTAAAATCAATTGTCACTTGTGCCAAATTACACGGAGTTTTTATGACAGAAAAAAAATTTGCTTCCGCCTCCCCCTTGCGCCCGCGTAAACGGGCGATTTTACTGGGCGCTTCGAGCGGGATTGGCGCCGCTTTGGCGCGCCGCCTGGCGCGCGAAGGCTATTTATTGGCTCTGGCTGCCCGGCGCGAGGAAATGCTGGAGGGCCTGTGCGCCACCCTCAACGCTGAAGCCGGGGAATGCTGCGCCCGCGCCTATCGCCACGACGTGGGCGATACGGCCTCCGCCGCCGGGCTTTTTCAACAAATGACGCAAGACCTGGGCGGGTTGGATGTTTTCATTTACAGCAGCGGCGCGCTCCTTCCGCTTGGGCTGAAGGAATTTGACGCCGAAAAAGATTTGGAAATGACGCGCGTCAATTATTTGGGCGCGTTGAGCTGGCTCAACCCGGCGGCGGCCTACTTTCAGGCAGTCGGGCGCGGCCAGATTGTCGGCATTGGCTCGGTGGCTGGCGATCGGGGCCGGGTCGGCGCGCCCGCCTACAACGCCTCCAAAGCCGCGCTGCACACATACCTCGAGGCGCTGCGCAATCGGCTTTCGCGGCGCGGCGTCAACGTGCTGACGATTAAACCTGGCTTTGTTGCCACCGCGATGATTAAAAATTCTCCGCGCACGCCGATGGTGATTTCGCCCGAACAGGCCGCCGAGGGCATCTGGCAGGCGATGCGCGCCCGCCGACAGACGGCCTACGTCCCGGCGCAGTGGGGGCTGCTGATGCTGGTGATTCGGCACATCCCTTCCTTCATTTTCCGCAAATTGACTTTTTGAGCGCAGGTAAAAAATGACCAATATAACGCTTCCCTTTGAGCGCCTGACAACCCTGGAAAACTTCGGCCACTCGCTTCAGGCGCAGGCGTACCTCTACTCGCCCACCCGCGCCGACCAGATTGCCGATCTTTTTCATCAGGCCAGAAAAAGCGGCCAGACCATCACCCTGCGCGGGGCGGGACGCTCCTACAATGACGCGGCGCTCAACGGCGGCGGCATCGTCCTGCGCCTGCAGGAGATGAATCGCATCCTGGAGTGGAATCCGGCAACCGGCATAGTCACCGCCGAGCCGGGCGTGACGCTGCAAAAACTTTGGCAGCAGGTTCTGCCGGATGGCTGGTGGCCGCCGGTCGTTTCGGGGACGATGTTCACCACCCTGGGCGGCTGCCTGGGCGCCAACATTCACGGCAAAAACAACTTCAAAAAAGGGACGATTGGCGAACATGTGCTGGAATTCACGGCGCTGCTGCCGACCGGCGCCGAAATCACCTGCTCGCCCACCAAAAATGGCGATTTGTTTTACGGCATGATTTCCGGCCTGGGCATGTTGGGCGTTTTCACATCCATCACCCTGCAGATGAAAAAAATGTATTCCGGCCTGTTGAACGTTCACGCCTTTCCGGTTCACAGCCTGCAGGAACAACTCGCCGCGCTGATGGATGGCGCGCCGACCCACGATTACATCGTCGGCTGGCTGGATTCGACCGCGGGCGGCAAAAGCCTCGGGCGCGGCCAGATTCACGCCGCCGATTATTTATCGGCGGGCGATGACCCCGAAGCGCAGAAAACCCTGCAGGTCAGTTATCAGACCCTGCCCTCCACTTTTTTTGGTCTGGTTCCCAAAAATTGGCTGCACTACTTCATGGCGCCGTTTATGATTAACCCCGGCGTGCGGCTGGTCAACACGGCCAAATATGTCGCCAGCCTGCGCCGTGGAGAACAACGCCAGGCGCACGCCGCCTTCCACTTTTTGCTGGATTACGTCCCCGACTGGGAATTGGCCTACGGGCGCGGCGGGCTGGTTCAATATCAGAGTTTTCTGCCCAAAGAAACCGCGCAGGCGGCCTGGACGGAAATTTTGACTCGCTCACAAAAGCGCGGCCTGCCCTCCTACCTCGGCGTCACCAAGCGTCACCGCCCCGATAAATTTTTGCTCAGCCACGCCGTGGATGGCTTTTCGCTGGCGCTGGATTTCAAAGTCACCCAGGGTAATCGCGCCCAACTTTCGGCCATGCTGCAGGAATTTGACCAAATTGTGCTGGAGGCGGGCGGGCGGTTTTACTTTGCCAAAAACAGCGAAACCTCGCCCGAAACGGCCCGCCGCTACCTGGGCGAGGCGGCGGTGGAACGATTTAAGGCGCTCAAGCGCCGCACCGACCCCAACAATCTGCTCGAATCTGATTTGTACCGCCGCGTTTTTGGTGAGTGATTTATTGGGTAGGTTTTTCCAAGGGCGCAAAGGCTGGTGGCGTACAGCGCCGACTTTTTGAATACCTGGAGAGCGATAAAAAGGGTTATGGAAGCGGGGTAGCCGTTATAGGGTGCAGGTATAAGGCGGGTATCCAGCCTATGCGCCCTTCTGAGTCGCTTACTTGCACCCAAATCAACCCATTCCATTCCTGCTGCCCGTAAAGGATGGTGAGTGGCTGCCCAGGGCGCAGCGTTCCAATGGCCGGGCCTCCGGGAGATTGATATAACTGCAGGCGTGGTATGGCGGCAGAGATAGCCTGCCCGAGGGCGGGGGTGGGCGTTTGACTGGGAGTCAGGGTTAAGGTGGCGCTCGGCAGCGAGGTGGCTGAGGCGGTTGCCGTAAAGGTTTGACTGGGACCGGGGGTTTGGGTGGGGCTTGGCGTGGCGGTAAACGTGGCCGTGGGTGGAATGAGTGGGTCGAG
>JAVHNW010000356.1:0-1531 GCA_036169755.1 bacterium
GGCAAGCCTTTGGCCCGCGCCAGGGCGCATGAAATCACCGTCAGATTTGGCCAAAGCGCCCCCATTCCGCGCAAACTCGCGTATAATCCCTGCGCGTTTTGGGGATGTGGCGGAACGGGCAGACGCGTAAGACTTAGGATCTTATGCCGCGAGGCGTGTGAGTTCGAATCTCACCATCCCTACACACATTCACCGTAAAATTATCTTGCACCAGGAAGGAAATTGACTTTGAAAATCGAAACAACCCCCCGCGAAGACCACCAGATTGAAATGCTGGTGGATGTTGAACCCGAAAAGATGGAAGCCGCCCGCCACCGCGCTGCGCGCAAAATTTCGGAAAAAGGTAAGATTCCCGGCTTCCGCCCCGGGAAAGCGCCCTACGATGTGGTGCGCCGCGCGTATGGAGAAGCCGCCATCAACGAGGAAGCCATCGAAATTCTTGTGGCTGAAATCTACCCCGCCGCGCTGAAGGAGGCCAACATCGAACCCGCCGCCGTCGGGGCGCTGGAAGATGTCGTCAGCCTCGACCCGCCGCAGTTGAAATTCCGCGTGCCGCTGCAGCCGACCGTGGATTTGGGCGATTATCGCGCCGTCCGCAAGGAATACGCCTGGCAGGCTCCCGCCGAGAGTGAGATTGACGAGCAGGTTGAAAATCTGCGCCGCATGTATGGCAAAACTGAAACGGTCGAACGCGCCGCCGAAAAAGATGACTACCTGTCGGTGGATCTCATCGCCCGCCAGGCGAAAGCCAAGGAGGGCGATGCCCCCCTGCTGGAGCGCAAGGGCTACGCCCTGGTGGTGGGCCGCGAAGAAAAAGACGATGAATTCCCCTTCCCCGGCTTTGGCAAAAAAGTCGTCGGCCTGAAGCCTGGCGAAAGCATGAGTCTCTCGCATAAATTCCCCAAAGGTTTTTCGGATGAGACTTTTGCCGGGAAAACCGTCTCCTTTGAGCTGAACGTTCGCACTGTGCGCGCCGTAACCTTGCCTGAAATGAATGATGAATTTGCCCAAAAGACCGGCCTCGGCCAAACGGTGGCCGAATTCCGCGCTCATTTACGCGAAAACATCGAAAATGAAGCGCGCAGCGAATATGATGACGTCTTTTTTGGCGAAGTGATTGACCAAATCAAAGCGGGCGCAACGCTCAAATACCCGCCGCAGGTGGTCGAACATGAACTGGAACACGTCGTCGAAGACATCAAGCAACGCCTGGGTGAACAGGGCGCAGATTTTGAAACCTATCTCAAAATCCGCGAAACCACGCTGGAAAAATTCACCGAAGACGAAGCCCGCCCGGTCGCCATCAAGCGCCTGGAACGCGGCCTGATTATGGACGAAATTGCCCGCGCCGAAGCGCTGCGTCCCGCAGACGAGGCCGTGCAGCAGGAATTTCAGCAAATGTGGGCCGCCCTTTCGGCTCAGGATCAGGAATTTGCAAAAATGACCAAAAACGGGACACGCGCCTCGCAGGAATTAATCAACGCCGTGGCGTCTGACGCCGCCGGACGATTAGTCACCCGCATGGTGCTCG
>JAVHNW010000357.1:0-1526 GCA_036169755.1 bacterium
ACCATTCAGGTTTACGAGGATGAAAAACTGATTGAGAATTCGCGCGTCCTGGGCGAATACCTGGCCCAAAGCCTGGCGGCGCTCAAGGCGAAGCACCCCGCTGTCGGCGATGTGCGCTCCATCGGGCTTTTCTCCACGATTGAGTTGGTGCAAAATCGCGCCAGCAAGGAAGTTATGCCCGCCGCTGTGATGGGCGCAGTCGGCAAATTCCTGCGTCAAAACGGCTTGTTCACCTTCATCATGGCGAACAAAATGGGCAGCATGGTTTTTGTCGTGCCGCCGCTGTGCATCACCCGCGCGCAGCTGGATGAAGGTTTGGCTATCATTGACAAGGCGCTGGAAATTGCAGATGGCGCGATCATTGGGTAGTCGGCACTCCAAGCCCCCAACCTCCCCGGAGAAAATGATGGAAAAAATCTTAAACTACATCAACGGCGAATGGATTGAACCTGCCGTTGCGGAATATTTTGATGTGCTCAACCCGGCCAGCGGCGCGCTGATTGCGCGGACTCCCCTCAGCCAGGCGCTCGCTGTCGAAGCGGCGGCTCAGGCTGCCGCGGCGGCGCTCCCCGCCTGGCGGCGTACCCCGGTTCAGGAGCGGGTGCAGTATCTTTTCAAACTGCGTGACTTGCTCAAAGCCAACCTGGATGAAATCGCCCGCGCCATCACCGATGAGTGCGGCAAAACCTTTGACGAATCCAAGGCCGAAATGGTGCGCGCCATCGAAAATGTGGAAGTGGCCTGTGGTATGCCGATGATGGGCAAGGGCGAAATTGTGGAAGATATTGCCCCCGGCATTGACGAAATTTTGCTGCGTCAGCCGGTAGGCGTCTGCGCCACCATCGCGCCCTTCAACTTCCCTGGCATGATTGTTTTCTGGTATTTCCCGTACGCCCTGGCAGCGGGCAACACCTACATCGTCAAGCCTTCTGAAAAGGTTCCGGCCACGATGCAGCTGCTTTTTCGGCTGATTGAGCAGGTTGGTTTCCCGAAGGGCGTCATCAACCTGGTGAATGGCGCCAAAGAGACGGTGGACGCCATCCTCGACCACCCGCAAATCCGCGCCATCACCTTTGTCGGCTCGACCAATGTGGCGAAATATATTTACAGCCGCGCCGCCGCCAATGGAAAACGGGTGCAGGCCCAGGGTGGAGCGAAGAACCCGGTCATCATCCTGCCCGACGCGGATATGGAAATGGCGGTCAAAATCACCGCCGACTCGGCTTTTGGCTGCGCCGGGCAGCGCTGCCTGGCAACTTCGCTGGCGATAACGGTGGGCGAAGCGCGCAACTCCTTCAACGAGGCCATGTGTGACGCCGCCGCCAGCCGGACAGTCGGCTACGGCCTGGAAAGCGGGATTCAGATGGGGGCGCTGATTAACGCGGCCAGCAAAACCCGCGTGGAACAGCTCATCGGCGTGGGCGCGGCGGAAGGCGCCGCCCTGCCCGTGGATGGGCGCGGAACGCGCGTCCGCGGCTATGAAAACGGCTTCTTCGTCCGTCCGACCATTTTGACCGATGTTCAAC
>JAVHNW010000358.1:0-2624 GCA_036169755.1 bacterium
GCCTGCGCCTAGTTCCAGACGGGCAGGAAGGCCAGCGCAAAGAAAAGGCCGAAGCCGGGCGACTGGCAAAAATCAAAGCCAGCCTGAGCCGCGCCGAAATTGAAAAACTGATGGCCGAAATGGCCGCCCTAAAAAAACGTCAGGAAACCCCCGACAGCCCCGAAGCCCTCGCCAGCATTCCCGCGCTGACGCTCAAAGACATTGACCCAAAAATCAAAACCATCCCCTGCAAAATCGAAACCCGGCACGGCGCAAAAATTTTCAGCCACGACCTGCCCACCAACGGCATTCTCTACTTCGATTTGGGCTTCGACCTGCACCCCCTTCCGCCAGAACTGCTGCCCTTCATCGGCTTTTTCGGGCGAGTCCTGCTTCAGACGGGGACGAAAACGCAAAGCCATGTCGCCTTAACCCAACGCATCGGCAAAAACACGGGCGGCATCCACCCCTCGCTGCTGGTTTCCACCATCCGCGAGAGCAGCGATTCGGCGCTCTACTTTTTCCTGCGCGGCAAGGCAACCCTCGACAAAGCGGGCGAACTGCTCGCCATTTTGCAGGAAGTTTTGCTGACCGCCAAACTCGACAACCGCGAGCGCCTGCGCCAGATTGTGATGGAAGAAAAAGCCGAGGCCGAGGCCGGGTTAATTCCCGGCGGGCACGGCGTAGTCAGCGGGCGGCTGGCCTCGCGCTTCAGCGAGGCGGGCTGGGTTTCCGAACAAATCGGCGGGTTGGAGAATCTCTTTTTCCTGCGCCGTCTGAGCGAGGAAATCGAAAAAGACTGGGACGCGGTGCTGGCGAAGCTGGAAACGCTGCGCGGCCTGCTGATTCGGCGCGCCGGAATGGTGGCAAATATCACCCTGGACGCGGCCTCGCAGCCCAACGTTTTTCAGGCGCTGGAAACCCTGCTCGCCAAGCTGCCCGCCGGACAGCCTGCCGGAGCCCCCAAAAAATCATTCCACTGGCAAAGCGAAGAACAGAATGCCGAAGGCCTGACCATCCCGGCACAGGTCAACTACGTTGGCAAAAGCGCCAACCTGTACACGCTCGGCTACGAACCGCACGGCTCAATTCACGTCATCCGCAACTATTTGGGCACAACCTGGCTCTGGGAGAAAATCCGCGTGCAGGGCGGGGCCTACGGCGGATTTAGCACCTTCGACACCAATAACGGGACCTTCGCCTACCTGAGTTACCGCGACCCGAACATTTTATCCACCCTGGAAAATTACGACGCGACCCCTGGCTTTTTGCGCGCCCTCGACTTGAGCGAGAGCGAGCTGACGAAATCCATCCTCGGCACCATCGGCGAAATTGACGGCTACCAACTGCCAGACTCCAAAGGCTGGACGAGCATGGCCCGCCATCTGACCGGCTACAGCGATGAAATGCGCCAGCAAATCCGCGCCGAGGTGCTGGGTACCACCCTCCAGGATTTTCAGCGTTTTGCACGCACCCTCGAACAAGTCGCCGCAAAAGGAGAAGTGGTCGTGCTCGGCTCTGCCGAAGCCATCGAAAAAGCCAACCGCGAGCGCGGCGGCTGGCTGAAGGTAAAAAAAGTGCTGTAAACCGTACACGCGGCGCGTTTTTTCCACAAAACAAGGCGGCTGCCCCCAAAAGGGAGCAGCCGCCAACCATTTCAGCGTGGGCCGGAAAGATTAGGAATACTTGTAAAAACCGCGCCCGGTTTTGCGTCCCAACCAGCCCGCATCCACCATTTTGCGCAGCAGCGGCGCCGGGCGATATTTGTCATCGCCCAGGTCGCGCTGCAAAACTTCCATCACAAACAGCACCACGTCCAGGCCGATTAAATCGGCCAGGGTGAGCGGGCCCATCGGGTGATTCATGCCCAACTTCATCACGGCGTCAATCGCTTCGGGTGTGCCAACGCCATCCTGCAGGGTGAAAACCGCCTCGTTAATCATCGGGCAAAGAATGCGGTTGGAAATAAAACCAGGCGAGTCATTGGCCTGCCAGGGCTCCTTGCCCATGGCGCGGCAAACATCCATGATGGTATTCGTCACCTCGTCACTGGTCGCCAGCCCGCGGATGACTTCCACCAATTTCATCAGCGGCACCGGGTTCATAAAATGCATTCCAATGACGCTTTCGGGGCGCTGGGTGACGGCGGCGATTTTAGTGATGGAAATGGAGGAGGTGTTGCTGGCTAAAATCGCGCCAGGGTAGGCGCGCTCATCCATCTCGCGGAAAATTTTCAGCTTCAATTCGGGGTTTTCGGTGGCGGCTTCAATCACCAAATCAGCGTTTTCGAGGCCGGAATAATCGGGCTGAAAGCGAATCTGCTGCGCCGCTGAAACTTGCTCGGCGGTTAACAGGCCTTTTTGCTGCAATTTGGCAGCGGATTTGTTAATCGCCGCGCGCGCCTTGTCCAATGCGGCGGGGAAAACGTCCATGCAGGTGACGCTGTAACCGCTGGTGGCGGCGCTTTGAGCGATGCCGTTGCCCATCGTGCCAGCGCCAATCACAAAGATATTTTTCATTTTTTCTCCCGAATTAATCGAGTAATTCAATCGCCATGGCAACGGCTTCGCCGCCGCCCAGGCAGAGCGAGGCCACGCCGCGCCGCAGTCCGCGCGCCTGAAGCGCGTAGAGCAGCGTGGTCAGCA
>JAVHNW010000358.1:2634-7840 GCA_036169755.1 bacterium
AGCACGCGCGCGCCGCTGGCGCCCAGCGGATGCCCGAGGGCAATTGCGCCGCCGTTGACGTTGACCTTTTTCCAATCCCAGCCCTGGTCGCGCAAAGCGTACCCATTCGCCAGCGCCTGGGCGGCGAAGGCTTCGTTGACCTCGAATAAATCCACCTCGCTCAATTTCCAACCCGCTTTTTGGAGCGCGCGCGGAATGGCAAAAGCGGGCGCGCCAAATAAATATTTTGGCTCAACCGCCGCCTGAGCATAGCCCGCCACCCGCGCCAGCGGCTTCAGCCCGCGCGCTTCGGCGTAGGCGCGGCTGGCAAGCACCAGCGCGGCGGCGCCGTCATTCAGCGTGGAGGAATTGCCAGCGGTGACTTTTCCCTGCGGGTTGAAGGCCGGTTTTAGTTTGGCGAGCGCTTCCAGGCTGACATCGCGGCGCGGGCCTTCATCGGTATCGAACAGGGTGACTGCGCCTTTTTTACCGGGCACTTCCACCGGCACAATTTCGGCCTTGAAGGCGCCCGAGTCAATCGCCGCCACCGCTTTTTGCTGGCTGGCGAGCGCAAACTGGTCCATTGCCTCGCGCGTCACTTCAAATTCATCGGCGATGAAGTCGGCGGCGTTGCCCATGCCCCAATTTTCAAACGGGTCCCACAGTCCGTCTTGCACCAGCGCGTCTTTCATTTCAACGTGACCGTAGCGCAGTTCACCGGTGCGCCCCGGCACAAGAAAAGGCGCGCGCGTCATTGATTCCATGCCAGCAGCCACGAACAAACTGCCGTCCCCGGCCTTGATGGCCTGCGCCGCAAACATGGCGGCTTTCATGCCCGAACCACAGACTTTGTTGAGAGTGGTGGCGCCAACGCTGGTAGGCAGACCGGCAAAAATTGCAGCCTGGCGGGCGGGCGCCTGCCCCAGGCCAGCCGGGACCACGTTTCCGACCAGCACTTCGTCAATTTCGGCCAGATTCGGCAACTGAGCGCGGGCAACCGCCGCTTTAATGGCAGCCGCCCCCAGGCTGGGGGCGCTCACCGCGCTTAACGCGCCCTGAAATTTGGCAATCGGCGTGCGCGCGGCGGACAGAATGACGGGTTCCAGTTCTTTGGACATGCTTACTCCTTTGGAATTTTGTTTGACGCGCAAATTATACTCCGCCGAGGTTACTCAAGAACGTAAATCGGATTGCTGAAAATCCAGCCGCGGCGTTTGCCAAGAAAATTGAGCCGCGCTTCGACACGGTAGACGCCGGGTTCGCGGGTGTTGTGAATGAGCGCCTCGCGCCCGCGCCAGACGCGAATAAGCCGCCCATCCTTGAGCAAACGCCCTTCCGCCGCGCGCGGCAGCCGCGCCTGAAGCGTCAGCCCGCCCGCGGCGTGGATTTCCTCGCCCATTTCGGCCTGCCCCTGACGGCCATGCGCCGAAAAGCGGAATCCGCGCGTGGGAGCGGGCAGGTCGTAGCCCACGAAACAGCGTCCGCGCCCCAGGGCTTCGTACACCTGCGCCCGGTCGTGGGCCAAATCGCCATTGAGCGCTTCCTGTAGCAGCAAATGGGTGTTGATGGTGCGGAAGTGCCAGGCGTAGGGGAAAATTTCACGGCGCAGCGGCCCGGCATGGACAAGCAGCGCGTGGGCGTCCGAGCCGCCAATCGCGGCGATTTTTTTACCAGCGGCGAGCAGGCTGTCCCAGCGGGCGAGCAGCGCCGGGTCGGGGCCGCAGCCAATCCACTGCGGGAAAAAGGCGTGGAAGTAGGCGTGCAGTTTTGTCGGGCTGACAGTTTTAAATTCGCTCAGGCCGTTCCACAATTCAATGCCGGTATAGCCCTGCGCGTCCCAGTCCACCCAGTCAATGGCAGTTTCGTGAACGGCGGGGCAGGCGCGGTCGGTGGGGTGCGCCAAAAAACACAGCCCGCCCTCGCGGCGCACGGCATCCATCAGCATCTGAGGGTCGTGGGCGAAGGTTGCCAGTTCGCGGCGGGCGTTGAACACCAGCAGATGATTTTTTTGCGGCTGGCGCGCCTGGTCGTGAATTTCTTCGCCAATCAGCGTCAAAACCTGTCTGCGCTCGCGGCGGGTGTAGCCTTCAAACTGGCTGGCTAAAACATTGTGGTCGGTCACCAAAATCACGTCCACCCCGGCCTGCAGCGCGGCCTGCGCCAGGTCAGCGTGCAGGCCGCTGCCGTCCGAATAGCGCGTGTGCATGTGCAAATTTAAAATAATTTCGTGCATATCGTTCTCTCATTTCGCGGGAATAAAAATACAAACCGGCAAAGCGGCATCATTTTTTTCGCGGCGCGCCTGCTGAAAAACAGGAAAACCCAGCCCATTTTCCAAAATTTCGGCGTCCATGCGGCACAATTCGGGGTGACGGTCAAGAATGGCGGCGTAGGGACAATGCGCCAGCACCACACGCGGCCCGGCGGCGCGCGCTTCCCAACGCGCCTGATAGCCGAGCGCCGAAAGTTTTTCACACAAAAAAGCCAGGCGGCGGGTGACATGCCAGGAACGCAGGTCTTCGACAGCAGGCAAGATTTGTTCGGCCAGAACACGCGCGGCTTTTTGCTGCGATTCCGCTGAAAGCGCAGCAAACCATTCACGCAGGGCGATGTCAGCCAGGGCGGAAAAATTTTCACCGAGGCGGGTTTCGCTCAGGCCGAAAATTTGCTCCGGGCGCCCGGCTTTTCCCGGCTGAGAGCGCAGCCCCAGGCGCTGAATGCGTCCATCGGCCAATAAAATGCCGAGGTGGCGCCGGACGTTGGCGGAGGTCACCCGCAGGGCGCGCGCAATTTCCGCCGGGCTGGCAGCCGGGTGCGCCTCAAAGTAGGCAAGAATACGCTGACGGGCGGTAAATTTTGTCATGACATTTGTCATCTTATCATCACTTTTTCAATTTCGCAAACATATTTTTTCATAATTGAATTGACGCGCCCAGACAGCGCCGCTATAATGACCCGCGATGAATACCGCTCCGCTGGATTGGGATTCGACCTATGCCATTGCGCTGGCGCTCAAAGCCGCGCACCCGGCAGTGGATTTTCAAAATCTCTCACTGGGCGATATTTACAAGTGGACTCTGGCGCTGGAGAATTTTACGGATGACCCGGCGCTGGTCAACGACGAAATTTTATCCGCCATCTATCAAGATTGGTTCGAGGAGACCCTGCATGACCCCCAGTGAACTCAACACCCCCGGCTACGAAATTCCTGATGATTTAAAGGATATCGTTGCCATCACCACGCTCGATAAAATCTACAACTTCGGGCGGCGTTCTTCGATCTGGCCGATGATGTTCGGCCTGGCCTGCTGCGCCATCGAAATGATTGCCGCGCAGGCTTCGCGCTACGACCTGGCGCGCTTCGGCATGGAAGTCATGCGCCCCAGCCCACGCCAGGCCGATATGATGCTGGTGGCGGGAACCGTCACCAAAAAAATGGTTCCGGCCATTGTGCGTTTGTACAATCAGATGCCCGAACCCAAATACGTGGTTGCCATGGGCGCCTGCGCTTCGGGCGGCGGGCCTTTTAAAGAAGGCTACAACGTTGTCGCCGGGATTGACAAATTTTTGCCGGTGGACGTTTACATCCCCGGCTGCCCGCCCACCCCGCAAGCGCTGGTCTATGGTCTGATCAAACTGCAGGAAAAAATTGACAAACAATCCATCAAAACCGTGCGCTGGTACCAAAAAGGCGCCGACAGCGTGGAAACCCCAATTCCCTTCCTGGGGCCTGATTTGATTGACCCACGCCGCATTCCCGAAATCAAAGCCAAAGCGGCAGAACTCGCCGCCCCCTCCGCCGAAGCGGCCAACTAGGAGACTGCCATGACGACCCCCATTCTCGAAACGCTCGACCTGGCCGCCAAATTTCCCGGCGTCAGCGCAGACAGCCGCCCCGGCTACGCTGGCTGGCTTGTCCCGGCGGAAGCGCTGACCAAATTCGCCAGCTTCGTCCGCGATGAACTCGGCTATGACCTGCTCTCCTCGCTGACAGCGGTGGATTACCTTGAGCAGAATCAATTTGAAGTGGTGTACCACGCCTATAAAACGGCGGGCGGCCCTGGCCTGGTCTTCAAAGTCCAGATTCCGCGCCAGGACCCGGCCAAAATCGCCTCCGTCACCCCCATTTGGCCCGGCGCCGAATATCAGGAGCGCGAAGCCTACGATTTGTACGGCATCCTCTTTGAAAATCACCCCGACCTGCGCCGCATTTTGATGTGGGAGGGTTTTGAAGGCCACCCAATGCGCAAAGATTGGAAGGAAGCCTTTTATGAGGAAGAGGCCAAACCGCTGAAAAGCCGCTGGCCGGAAGGAAAACACAGCCTGGCCGAAACGCGCGCCCCGTTTGGCGATAATGTTTCCTTCAAGCCGGGCTTTGACCCCGAAAAATGGACGCCCACCGACCCGGAAGAATTGCTCTACGCCACGCTGAGAAAATACACATCAGAAACCAAAGACGGCATCAGCACTGACCACGTGCTGGTAAACATGGGCCCGCAGCACCCCTCCACCCACGGCGTTTTCCGCGCCGTAGCCATGCTGGATGGCGAAATCGTTGTCAGCCTGAAACCAGTGATGGGCTACCTGCACCGCAACCATGAAAAAATCGGTGAGCGCAACACCTTCCTGCAAAACATGCCCTACACCGACCGGCTGGATTACTTCAACTCGATGTACAACAACTGGGGCTACTCGCTGGCGGTGGAAAAACTACTCGGCATCGCCGTGCCAGAACGCGCCGAGTACCTGCGCGTCATCATGGGCGAACTCAGCCGCATTCAGAATCACCTGATTCTGTTCGGTATGTTGTGGAACGACCTGGGCGCATACTTCACCCCAGCCCTGTACGCCTTTGAAGAGCGCGAATTAATTCTCGATATTTTTGAGGCGGTTTCGGGCACGCGCATGATGTGCAACTATCACCGCTTTGGCGGTGTGGCGCGCGACGTGGACGCGGCCAGCCTGCAAAAAATTAAGGACCTGGTCTTTGAACGCCTGCCGCGCCGCGTGGAAGAAATGAATCGTCTGTTGAGCGAAAATGAAATTTTCGTCTCGCGCATGAAAGGCATCGGCTACCTCAGCCCCGAAGATTCCATCGCCTACTCGGTCACCGGGCCCAACTTGCGCGCCGCCGGAATTCCCTACGACATCCGCCGCGCCAACCCTTACGGGATTTACGAGCGCTTTGAATTTGACATTCCCGTGCGTCACAACAGCGACCTGCTCG
>JAVHNW010000359.1:0-7831 GCA_036169755.1 bacterium
ACGAGCCGCAGAGCGGGATTGTTCAGCCATAGGTTACTTCTTCCCTTTCCCAGATTTACCGGCTTTGCGGCGGATTTTCTCGCCCAGATAGTGCAAACCTTTGCCCAGGTAGGGTTCAACCGGGCGCACTTTGCGAATATCAGCAGCAACCTGCCCAACGACTTCTTTGTCGTAGCCCATTACCTTAATTTGACGGGCTTTGGCGTCTACCTCAAAGGAAATGCCGGTGGGGGGCTCGACGGGGATGGGGTGGGAGAACCCCATGTGGAGCATCAGACTCGCGCCAGTTACTTCGGCGCGATAACCGACACCATCCCATTCGAGAACGGTCATAAAACCGGCGCTAACGCCGTGAATCATGTTATTGAGTACAGCCCGTGTTGTCCCGTGCAGCGCGCGTTCAGCGGCGACATCAGAGCGGCGAGTGACGGTGACCAGGCCGTTTTCCAGGGCAATTCCCATCAGCGGGGAAAAAGAGCGCTGAAGTTCACCTTTGGGGCCTTTCACTTTCACGTCCGTGCCTTTGATGTCTACTTGAACACCTGCTGGGACAGTGATGGGCATGCGTCCTATTCGTGACACAGTACCACCTCCTTTACCATACCTTGCAGAGGATTTCACCGCCCACGCCCAACTGGCGGGCACGCTGGCCGGTCATGACACCCTTGGGGGTTGAAATGATGGCTACGCCCATCCCAGAAAGAACCCAGGGGATATCCTGTTTTTTGGTGTAGACCCGGCGCCCAGGGCGGCTTATGCGCACCAGGCTGTTGAAAACGGGTTTGCGCTCACGGCGTTCACCAACATATTTAATCTTGATGCGCAGTACCTTTTGAGCCGGGATTTCGCCATCGGCGATTTCAAAGCCTTCAAGGTAGCCTTCTTCCTTCATGATTTTGGCAATTTCCACTTTCACTTTGGAAGATGGCATGGCAACGGTCGGTTGGCCAACGGCAACCGCGTTGCGGATGCGGGTCAGCATATCAGCAATTGGATCAGAAACACTCATTCCAGCACCTCCGCCCGGGTTACCAGGACGATTTGACGACGCCAGGCAGTTTGCCTTCCAGCGCCAGTTGACGGAAGCAAATCCGGCAGAGACCGAAGCGGCGGATGTAGCCACGCGGGCGGCCACAAACGCTGCAGCGATTGCGAACCCGGGTGGGGAACTTCCGGCGTTCTTCACGATAAGTCATGCATTTCTTCGCCATAAGTTAGGCTTCCTTCCTGAAAGGCATTCCAAGGAACTTGAGCATGGCGCGAGAATGCTCATCGTTCTGGGCAGTGGTCACCACTGTGATTTCCATCCCGCGCAGTTTATCGATTTTGTCATACTCGATTTCGGGGAAAATCAATTGGTCGCGCAGCCCCAGGGTGTAGTTACCGCGTCCATCAAAGGCGTCTGGCGAAACACCACGGAAGTCGCGCACTCGCGGCAGGGCGATGTTCACCAGGCGGTCGAGGAACGCCCACATACGCTCGCCGCGCAGGGTGACTTTGACACCAATCACGTAGCCTTCGCGCAGTTTGAAGTTGGCGATGCTTTTACGCGCCTTGGTTTGAATGGGTTTCTGACCGGTGATGGTGGTCATATCACCCACAGCCGCCTCCAGGGCTTTGGAGTTGTCCATCGCTTCGCCCAGGCCGATGTTGACAACGACCTTCTGGATGCGCGGAACTTCCATGGCGTTGCGAAATTGAAACGCCTTATTCAAAGCCGGGACGACCTCTTTTTGATAACGTTCTTTCAATCGGTTCATTTCTTGGCTCTCCTGTCCAGCGCCCGGTGGATTAGTCGATCAGGGCCTGGCAGTTTTTGCAGACACGGTGCGCGCCCTCGTCGTCGCGGGTGACACCCACGCGGCTGGGCTTATCGCATTTTGGGCAAACCAGCATCACATTTGAAATGGAAAGCGGGCCTTCAAATTTAATGCGGCCAGGGTTGATGTTGCGGCCCTGCTGGGTTTGTACTTGCTTTTGGTGTTTGGTGCGGATGTTGACACCCTGCACGACAACGCGGCGTTCTTCGAGCAAGACATTGATTACTTCGCCGCGCTTGCCCTTATCTTCGAGACGCCCGCTGATGATTTCAACGGTATCACCTTTGCGGATTTTTACTTTCATGGCGTCACTCCAGTGCTGGCTAGAGAACTTCTGGAGCCAGCGAAACAATCTTCATAAAGCCTTTTTCACGCAGTTCACGCGCGACCGGCCCGAAGATACGGCTACCCTTGGGATTTTGTCCATCTGTGTCCAAAATCACCGCGGCGTTATCATCAAAGCGAATGTGCGAACCATCTTCACGGCACCATTCTTTGGCGCAACGCACAATGACCGCTTTCACCACTTCACTCTTTTTTACGGCGCCCTGTGGAGCGGCTGATTTGACAGTCGCCACCACCACGTCTCCCACGGCACCGTAGCGGCGCATGGAACCACCCAGCACGTGGATGACCAGCAGTTCGCGCGCGCCGCTGTTATCGGCAACTTTGAGACGAGATTCTTGCTGAATCATGATTAGGCCTCCACGCCGCTATCGGCGGTTTTGGTTTCGCGCTTGACGACGGTTTCCACCACCCAGCGCTTTTGCGCAGAAAGCGGGCGGCTTTCCACGATTTGAACTTCATCGCCCACCTGGCAGCCGATTTCATCATGCGCTTTGACGCGCTGGCTCAGGTGAACAACTTTGCGATACAGTGGGTGGCGGAATGTGCGGGATACTTCCACCACGACGGTTTTCTGCATCTTATTGCTGGTGACAACACCAATCAGACGACGACGATTATTCATTACGACCTTCCTATTCCGCCGACTTTTGCTGCTCGCCTAAAATCGTCTCCATGCGGGCGATTTCACGACGCAGAACGCGCAGACGACTGGTATCTGTCAATTGGCCGGTAACTTGCTGAAAGCGAAGTTTCATCAACTCTTCATGCGAGTCATCGACCTTGGCCTTAATCTCATCGGCGGAAAGAGCGCGGATTTCTTTAGATTTCATTCCTACTCTCCTGCTACCACATCGTGACGAGTCACAATTTTGGTTTTGATTGAGAATTTATACTGGGCCATCTTCAGCGCTTGCATGGCTTCTTCAAGCGACAGACCGCCGACTTCAATCATCATGCGACCCGGTTTGACCACAGCGACATAGTATTCCACCGGGCCCTTGCCTTTACCCATGCGGGTTTCGGGGGGGCGATGGGTATAGGGTTTGGCTGGAAAAATGCGAATCCAGACCTTACCGCGGCGCTTCATTTCGCGGACGATGACGCGGCGGGCGGCCTCGATTTGGCGGGCGGTTACCCAACCCGGTTCGAGGGCCTGCAGGCCCCAGTCTCCAAAGGAGACTTCAGCCCCGCGCAGGGCCTTGCCCTTCATGCGGCCGCGCATCTGCTTGCGCCATTTGACACGTTTTGGCATTAACATGGCTTTACCTCTCTTTGGCGGCGATTACTCGCTAACGTAAACGCCTTCCGTAGCTTCGGCTTTTTCTTCGACTTCCTGCTTCATTTGGCCTTTATAGACCCATACTTTGACGCCAATGCGTCCGTAAGTGGTCAGCGCTTCGGCGCGGGCAAAGTCGATATCAGCGCGCAGCGTTTGCAGGGGGACACGGCCTTCACGCAGCCAGACGGTGCGGGCCATTTCGGCGCCCGCCAGACGGCCAGCAACTTCAATCTTGATGCCTTGCGCGCCCTGGCGCATGGCCTGTTGCATGGCGCGTTTCATGGCGCGGCGGTAGGCAATGCGGCGTTCCATTTGTTCGGCAATGTTGCGAGCCACCAGCAGGGCATCGGTATCCGGCGCACTTAATTCTTTGATGTCCAGGTCAACTTTTTTCCCAACCAGGGCGGTCAGCGCCTCACGAACTTTTTTGATGCCCTCGCCCTTTCGGCCAATTAAGATGCCGGGTTTGGCGGTGTAAACAATTGCCTTAACTTTGCCAGGGAAGCGCTCTATTTCAACCCGCGCGACACCGGCCTTGGGAGCCAGGTTTTGCAACAGGTTGCGAATGGCAAAATCTTGATTGAGTTGTTCACGATATTCGCTGCCTTCGGCGAACCAGCGTCCCTGCCAGCCGCGAGTCACTACCAGGCGAAATCCAACGGGATGAACTTTACGACCCATAGTATCTCCTTACCTTTCCTAGGCTCCGCGCTCGCGCAGGATGATGGTGATGTGCGACGAACGCCGCAACACGGGCTTGAAGCGACCGCGAGCGCCGAAGCGACGCCATTTGCGGGTGGGAGCCTCGTTCGCGTAGATGGTGGCGACGTAGAGGTCATCACGGCTGAGGCCAAAATTTTCTTCTGCGTTTGCCACAGCCGATTTAAGCAGTTTTAGCACCGGTTGAGAAGCCTGATTGGGAACAAAGCGCAACATCTCCAGCGCCTTGTTCGCATCCTGACCACGCACCAGATCTAGCACCAGACGGACTTTTTGCGCCGAAGCGGAGAGAAAGCTCAGGTGAGCACGAATGTCGGTCATGGCTTACTTCCCTTTCGTGGCTTTTTCCGAGAGGTGGCCGCGGAAGGTACGGGTCGGGGCAAATTCGCCCAAGCGATGTCCAACCATGTTCTCGGTAATGTAAATCGGCACATGACGACGGCCATCATGCACGGCGATGGTGTGCCCCACCATTTGCGGGAAGATGACACTGGGGCGGCTCCAGGTACGAAGTACTTTCTTTTCGCCGCGTTGATTCATCATCTCAATTTTTTCGAGCAGTTTGGGGGCGATAAACGGCCCCTTTTTGAGCGATCTAGACATAATCTCTTCCTCTATTCGCCATCAGGTTGCTACCTAGCGGCTGACCTTGGTGCGCCGCTTGACGATGTACTTATTGGTCTGCTTGTTTTTGCGGGTCTTGAAACCACGAGTAGGCTTACCCCAGGGTGTCTTGGGGCTCGGCATACCGGTAGGCTGACGACCTTCGCCACCACCATGCGGATGGTCTCGCGGCGACATGGCGGTACCGCGTACCGTCGGGCGGACGCCCATGTGAATTTTGCGGCCAGCCTTGCCCAGTTTGATATTGCTATGGTCGAGGTTGCCAACCTGGCCGATGGTGGCGTAGCAAGTCTGACGGATGAGGCGAACTTCGCCGGAGGGCATGCGAATTTGCGCAAAATCGCCTTCTTTGGCGAGCAGTTGCGCAGCCGCGCCAGCCGAGCGTACCAATTGGCCGCCACGGCCTTCCTGAACTTCCAGGTTGTGGACCAGGGTGCCGACTGGGATATTGGCAATCGGCAGGCAGTTGCCAGGGCGAATTTCTGCGCTGGGGCCAGAGAGGACGCTATCGCCAACCTTGAGCCCCAGGGGGGCCAGGATGTAGCGTTTTTCACCATCCGCATAATTTAGCAGCGCCAGGCGGGCAGTGCGGTTGGGGTCATATTCGATGGCGGCAACTTTGGCGGGGATGCCAAGTTTATTGCGTTTGAAATCCACCAGACGAATATAGCGCTTGTTGCCGCCGCCCTGATGGCGGACGGTGATACGCCCATAGGCGTTGCGACCGCCTTTTTTGTGCAGAGCAACAATCAGGGAGCGCTCAGGAGTAGACTTGGTGATTTCCTCGAAGGAATACCCTGTCATTCCGCGCTGGCCTGGAGTTACGGGTTTGTACTTCTTGACAGCCATTACTGCACCCCTTCAAAAATTGGGAGTGTCTGGCCGGCCTGCAGGGTTACGATTGCCTTTTTGTAACCGGAGCGGCGTACCAGCAAACGGCGGGAGCGGGCGCGACGGCCACGCTTGGCCGGGGTGTTGATGATGTTCACATTTTCAACCTTGACGTCGAAGATTTTCTCCACCGCGTCTTTAACCATAACGCGGGTGGCGCCATCTGCGACTTCAAAACTGTATTTGTTGAGTTTGCCAGACTGGTAATTTGTTTTTTCGGTGACCAGTGGACGGCGCAGGACTTCATAGAGAGTCGTCATGATTCTCCTCCTATGCCAGAGCGGCCGTCAAAACATCCAGCGCAGAGACGGGCATGACGAGTTTGTCATAGCCGAGAATATCGCGGACGTTGAGATAACCAGCCATCAAAACCTTGGCGCTGGCGATGTTGTTGGTTGCACGAGCAACCTCATCGTAGGCGACAGATTTCTCAGGGATAAGGACCAGCGCGCTGGCCTGACCAACAACAGCCTGCAGGGCTTTCACCATCAGTTTTGTTTTTGGCTCGGGCAGGGAAAGCGCATCAACCAGGATAATTCCTGCTTCGGCGGCTTTGACGGTCAACGCGGAGCGCAGAGCAGCGCGGCGCATCTTAAGCGGCATTCGCTGGGTGTATTTTCGCGGATGCGGGGTGTGAATACGTCCACCGCCCACCCACTGCGCGGCAGTGGTGCCACCCTGACGGGCGCGACCAGTGCCTTTTTGCTTCCAGGGTTTACGCCCGCCCCCGGCGACTTCGCCGCGAACTTTGGTATCGTGCGTTCCAAGTCGGGCGTTCGCCATTTGACGGATGTATGCCTGATGCATCAAGTCTACATTAATGGGGGCTTCAAAAATCGCGGCAGGCAATTCAACCTGCTTGATTTTTTCACCCTGCATGTTCAAAACATCAACCTTCATAGCACTTGCTCCCTCGCGCCTATTGCTTGCGCGCTTCCTTGATGATGACCAGGCCGCCTTTGGGGCCAGGGACAGCGCCGTGAACGCCAATCAGGTTGCGTTCAACATCGACCAGCACAACCTTGAGGTTCTGCACCGTTACGCGGTCGTCGCCCATGTGGCCTGCGCCACGCGCGCCACGGTAAACACGGCCCGGCGTAGTGCCAGAGCCGCGAGAACCGGGGGCGCGATGGCGGTCAGATTGACCGTGGGTTTTGGGGCCGCCGCGGAAATGGTAGCGCTTGACGCCGCCCGCGAATCCCTTACCCTTGCTCGTGCCCACAACGTCCACGTGTTCGCCAGAGGCAAACACATCTGCTTTCATTACGTCACCAACAGAAACATCCGGGGACTTGGCGCGAAACTCTCGCAGGAAGCGCAGGGGAGGCAGTTCTGAAGCCTTTAAGTGACCCAACTCACCACCGCTTAACCGCTTCGGGTGAGTTTCGCCAAATCCCAACTGCACTGCTGAGTAGCCTTCGTTCTCCGGACGTCGAATCTGGGTAACGTAGCAAGGCCCAGCCTCGATGATTGTGACAGGATATGCCACACCTGCATCATCGAAGATCTGGGTCATGCCAATCTTCTTACCAAGAAGCCCTTTCAACATACTCGGTTTTCTCCTTCAAGAAAAAAATGGTTGAGACTGTCAGTCTGGGCTTTTGACTGCATCATCTCGAACAAGCCAGTTAGTCAGGTCGTCGCGGCAATTTGATTTGTTTGCCCACGAGCGCCCAGCTCTTGGTCTTGTTTTTTGGGGTCTTATCAGCCCGACTGGTCTAACAAATCTCAAGGAGACTCGTTAGACCAGTCAGACACTAGACTTTCTGACGAATTAGATCTTAATTTCGATATCAACGCCCGCGGGCAGATTGAGACGCATCAGCATGTCAATCGTCTTTGAGTCAGGGTCCAGCACATCAATCAGACGATTGTGAGTGCGAATTTCGAAATGCTCGTGTGAATCCTTGTCAATGAAGGCAGAGCGACGTATTGTAAACCGTTCCTTCTTGGTTGGCAAGGGTACCGGGCCTACAACCTGGGCGCCGGAACGTTCAGCGGTTTCAACAATGCGCTTGGCCGACTGGTCAAGAACACGATGGTCATACGCCTTAAGGCGGATACGAATTTTTTGCTTCGTCATGTCTCTTGACCTTATTCGATAATTTTGGTGATGACGCCCGCGCCGACGGTCAGGCCGCCTTCACGG
>JAVHNW010000360.1:0-1515 GCA_036169755.1 bacterium
GCGGCGGCCTGGCGGCGCAAAAGCGCCAGGTCGAACGGGCGGATTTCGACCTGGCGCGCCTCGCGGAGACGGCGCGGCCAAATTAATAGAATGCGCGGAGTCTTGGCCCACGACATGCGGTCGCGGACAGAAATCAGGTTGTCGTGCGCTTCCAGGTGAAGCAGGGTGGTTTTCACTTCATTTTTTCGGCCAGCCAGCCCGGCACGCTCGCCAGGGCGGTGGAAAGTTTGCTCAACTCTCTGCCGCCGCCGAAGGCCAGGTGTGGCGCTCCGCCGCCGCCCGCGCCCAGCTGGCGCGAAAGGTAGCCGACCAAATCTCCGGCTTTGACACCTTTTTTGATTAAATCCTGAGTAACAGCGGCCATGATTTGCTCAGCGGAGGCGATGACGCAAACCCCATTTTGCGGAAATTTGGCGCGGAAAGCGTCAGCCAATTTGGTCAGGCTGTCTTTTTCCAGGCCAGGAATTTCCGTCACCAAGAGGGTGACGCCGCTGACAGTTTGCGTCTGCGCCAGTTTTTGGTCGAAGGTGAAAAGCGCCAGTTCGGCGCGGGCGGCTGCCAATTGTTTTTTGGCGGTGGCCAATTCGTCCTGAAGAATCTCCACTTTGGCGGGGACTTCCTCCGGCGAGGACTTCAGCGCCGAAGCGCTGTTTTTGAGCAGCGCCGAGCGCCTGGCAATTAATTGATACGCGCCGCGTCCGGTCACCGCTTCGATGCGGCGAATGCCCGCCGCGGCGGAGCCTTCGCTGACCAGCAAAAAAGCGCCCACGTCACTGGTGCGGTCGAGGTGGGTGCCGCCGCATAATTCATAGGAATAACGGCCCTCCTCGCCGCTGACAGTGATGGTGCGGACGACTTCGCCGTATTTTTCGCCAAAGAGCGCCATCGCGCCCTCCGCCACGGCTTGTTCGCGCGATTTGGTCTGTTTTTGGACGGGCATATCGCGGGCAACCGCGTCATTGACCATTTTTTCCACCCGTTCAATTTGTTCAGCGGTCATCGCATCGGGATGGGTGAAATCGAAACGCAAATGCGTAGGCGCCACCAGCGAGCCCGCCTGACGCGCGTGACTGCCAAGAACTTCGTGCAGGGCTTTGTGCAAAAGATGGGTGGCGGTGTGATTGCGCATGATGTCGTGACGGCGGGCTTCGTCAACTTCAACGCGGGCCGGGTCGCCCACTTTGGGTTTGCCGCTGACGACTTCGCCAATGTGGGCAATCAACCCTGCCGCCGGGCGGCGGGTGGCGCTAATTTCAATTTCCCAGCCCGCCGAGCGGATGAAACCGGTATCGCCAACCTGCCCACCCGATTCGATGTAGAAGCAGGTTTCGGGCAGAATGACTTCCACCGGGTCGCCAAACTGCGCCTGGCTGACGGCGCGGCCATTCACCACCAGAGCCAGCACTTCTCCTGCAAGGCGCAGGCCGCTGTACGGGTCGTAGGCGACACCTTTTTCGCCAAGTTTTCCTTTCGCCAGCAGTTCCTTGAAAATGCCAGAGAAAAATTCCGCGTCAT
>JAVHNW010000361.1:0-1511 GCA_036169755.1 bacterium
GCCGAAACCTTTTCCGCCGCCAACAAAGCCGATTAACTGGCCGGAAGCGTCCCCGGCCTCGACCAGGCGCATCATCGCCTCGGCGCTTTCCACCGGCTGATAGCTGTAGCGCGCCCCAAATTTTTGCTCCAGCGCGGCGAAGATGTCCGTCTTCAGCCCGAACAGCACGCGGTGAATCGGCTCAAATTCCAGCCCTTCGTCGTGGACATTTTCCAGTTCAATCAGCGCGTAACGCGCCGGGTGATTCATGCCAACAGTCGGCTTCATCTGCTCCCAAACGGCTTTGGCGGTCGCCAGCGAGTGGTTACCGTCACCCATGGCGAAGAGCAGCACCGGCTTTTCGGCGCCGATGCCATATTTGGCGGCAAAAGTTTGCGGGTCGGCCAGCCCGCGCAGGGCGGCGATAACGCCCGCCTCCAGCGCCGGGTCGCTGACGGCGTAGCCCGTCAGGTGGCCGCTGCCCAGCATCAGGTCGAAGTCGTACAGTTTGGTCAATTTTGCGCGGGCGGCGCCGAGGGGTTCCAGCACGCTGCGCTGCGGGTCGTCAATCAACACCAAAATATGCGGCAGTTCCAACGGCGCGCCGCTGCGGATTTTCATGCGCGGAGGCAGGCGCTCCACAATCGTGCCTTCGGTGGCGCGAATCAGGCTGGTGGAGCCTTTGGTGAAATCGTAGCGTTCCAGGTCGAGCGCCATCATCAGCCCGCGCCGGGTTTTCCCGGCCACCGTGCGCTCTACGTAAATCAAGCCCTGACGCGCTTCGAGCATGCCCGCCGCCAGATATTCGCGCATGGTTCGCTGAATTTTCTGAATGCGGTCGGCCTCGCCGGGTTTTTCGAGGTAGATTTCTGGCAGCGTGAGGTGGAAGGTGGAGGGCGCTGCGCCAACGGTTTTCTCCACGTCGGCCCAATATTCGGGCTGGGAGGTAAACTGGTCAACGGCAATGGCGGCCCATTTTTGCCGGTCAACTCCGGCTTTGGGCAGCAAAATGTCGGCAATTTGTACGCCGATGTCTTCGTAATTTTTCATGGGTGTCCTTTGTGGTTGGGCAAGCCGCGCAAATCAGAGATTTGCGCTACCGTTGCGCAAATTCAATCACAATTTGGGCCACTTCAGCGCCCACGCGGCCCTGGCCTTCTTTGGTGGCGGCGCCGATGTGCGGGGAAGCAATCACGTTTTCGTGCTGAATCAACTTCCAGTCGCTGGGCGGTTCGGCGGAGAAAACATCCAGGGCGGCGGCGGCGACTTTGCCGCTGTTCAACGCTTCCAGCAGGGCCGATTCTTCGATAATTCCGCCGCGCGCGCAGTTGATGAGGCGCACGCCAGGCTTCATCTGCGCGAATTGGGCCGCGCCAATCATCCCGGCGGATTCTTTGGTTTTGGGCAGGTGCAGGCTGATGTAGTCGGCCTGGGCCAGGAGTTCTTCCAGGCTGACGAGGGTTGCGCCTTCGACGGCTTTGACGTAGGGGTCGTAGGCCAGAACGCTCATGCCGAGCGCCACCGCGCGGCGG
>JAVHNW010000362.1:0-7704 GCA_036169755.1 bacterium
TTCGGCTTCCACCCGCGACATGACCGCCGATGTCATCAACACCCTCGGCGCGCCGGGCGTGCTGGTACACGGCCTGAACACGAGACCCGGCAAACCGACCATTTTGGGCATTTGCGGCGGAAAAGCGGTGATTGGCCTGCCCGGCAACCCGGTCAGCGCGCTGGTGAACGGCTACATGATGGTCGTTCCCCTGCTGGAAAAATTGCTCGGCCTGCCCGGCGGGCGTCCGCGCCCAACGGTTCGCGCCAGGCTGACGGTCAATCTCGCCTCGCAGGCCGGGCGCGAAGATTGGCAGCCGGTGCGCCTGACCGCCGCCGAGGGCGGTGAAGACTGGCTGGCGGAACCTGTTTTCGGCAAATCCAATCTCATTTTCAGCCTGGCTGCCGCCGATGGCCTGCTCAAAATTCCCCCCGCCGTGACCGGCCTCGCGGCAGGCGAAACCGTTGACGTTCTCCTGATGTGAAACCCATGTCCCTTTACCTTCATGACATTCCCCTGCCGCAGGCGCAAGAACGCCTGCAAAGCGCTCTGCGCCAGGCAGATCTGGCGCGGCTGCTCGGCGTGGAAGAAATTCCGCTCGATGAAAACGCGCTTGGACGCATCACGGCTGAAGCGATTTGGGCGCTTAAATCCTCGCCGCATTACCACGCCTCGGCCATGGATGGTTTTGCTGTCCGCGCCGAAGCCACCGCCGGAGCCATGCCCTCGGCCCCGCTGACGCTGCTCGTCGAAGGTGACGCCCAATATCTCGACACCGGCGACCCGCTTCCCGGCTGGGCAAATGCGGTCATCCCCATCGAAAATGTCGAATCGCTGGCCGAAAACGGCCAAATCGCCGCGGATCTGCGCCACCCAGCCTCCATCCGCCTGCGGGCCTCCGTTGTCCCCTGGAGTCACGTCCGCCCGATTGGGGAAGACATCGTGGCGACTCAACTGGTTCTGCCTTCCGGGCATTGCCTCGGCCCATACGATTTGGGCGCGATTGCCGCCGCTGGTCATGTCACCGTCAACGTGGCGCGCAGGCCGCGGGTGGCGATTTTGCCCACCGGCAGCGAACTGGTTCCACTGGGCGCGGATTTGCGCCCCGGTGATATTTTGGAATACAACTCGCTGGTCATGGCCGCCCAGGTCAAGGCGATGGGCGCCGAGCCGCTGCGTTTTCCCATCACCGTGGACGATTTTGATTTGATTTGTTCCCGCGTGATGGAAGCCGCCCAAAGCAGCGACCTGATTCTGCTCAACGCCGGTTCCTCCGCCGGGGCGGAAGATTTCTCTTCGCGCGTGGTGGAAAAATTGGGGCAATTACTGGTGCATGGCATCGCCGCCCGTCCCGGCCACCCGGTCATTTTGGGCATGATTCCGCGCCCAGTCGCCCAAGCGGAATCTCCCGAAGCCCAAAAAACCGCCTTCCTGCCGATTATTGGCGTTCCGGGCTATCCGGTTTCTGCCGCGCTGACGGTGGATATTTTCGTTGAGCCGCTGATTGCCCGCTGGCTGGGGCGCAAAGCGCTGGAACTGCCGACAACCAGCGCCATTTTCACCCGCAAAACCGCATCCCCGGCGGGCGATGATGATTTTGTGCGCGTTGTCGTCGGGCGGGTGGGCGAAAAACTGCTCGCCGCGCCGCTTTCACGCGGGGCGGGCGTCATCACCTCGCTGGTGCGCGCCGATGGCCTGGTGGTCATTCCCAGCGGCGCGCAGGGTGTTGAAGCAGGCGAAACCGTTCAGGTGCGGCTGATGCGTCCCATCAACGACCTCAACCAGACCCTTTTTTGCATTGGCTCCCATGATGTCATTTTGGATGTACTGGCGCAATTTCTCTCCGGACGCGGCAGGCGGCTGGTTTCATCCAATGTCGGCTCACAGGGCGGGCTGGTAGCCCTGCGGCGCGGCGAGGCGCACCTGGCAGGCTCGCATTTGCTCGACCCGCAAAGCGGCGAATACAACCTGACCGCCATTCGTCACTATTTGCCGGGCGTGCCGGTCAAAGTGATTGCTTTTGTGCGCCGCGAACAAGGGTTGATGATTCCGCGCGGCAACCCAAAAGCGATTGCCTCCCTGCAGGATTTGGCCCGCCCCGAAGTGACTTTCATTAACCGGCAGCGCGGCGCGGGAACGCGCGTCTTGCTCGATGTCCAGTTGAGCAAATTGGGCCTCGCCGCTGAAAATGTACGTGGCTACGCGGATGAGGAATACACTCACCTGGGCGTGGCTGCCGCTGTCGCCGGAGGGCGCGCCGATTGTGGCCTGGGCATCCCCGCCGCCGCCCAGGCCCTCGACCTGGATTTTATTCCGCTCTACCACGAACGTTATGACCTGGTCATTCCCAAAATTCACGCTGAAAGCGATTTGCTGGCGCCAGTGTTTGACCTGCTCAAATTGCAATTGTTTCAAAATGCTGTTGCCGCGCTTCCCGGGTATGATACGTCCGTGATGGGAACCCTGATTGCGGAGATAAATTAATGCCAAACGCTTTAGTCATAGATGACAATCGCCAAACCGCCGATTCGCTGGCAGAACTTTTGAAGGCGCTCGGCCTCCAGGCGCGCGCCGCTTACGGCCCCGGCCCCGGCATGAGCATTTTGGGCGCCGAAGTGCCAGACGTAGTTTTTCTGGATATTAATATGCCCGGCGTCAGCGGCTTTGAAATTTTGAGCTACATTGTGCGCGAACCGCGCCTTGCCAAAGTGCCGGTATTGGTCTGCACGTCTGACGACCAGCCTAAAACGCGCGAACTGGCCTTGCGCGGCGGCGCGCGCGCTTTCCTCGTCAAACCGGTGCTGCTGGATAGCCTGGAAAATGCCCTGCAGCGCATTGGCCTGACCGTTTCGTAAATCTTGACAAATACAATCCAAATTATTTAACTTTTATTAATCCTCCTGAAGCCCGGGAATAAAGGCGGGTATAATCCTCTTCAGGAGGAACAAATGTCCCTAAAAATTGGAAATCCCGTACCCGATTTTGCGCTGGCGGATGAAACTGGCGCTCTGCGCCGCCTCGCCGATTTTCACGGCCAGGTGGTGGTTTTATATTTCTCCCCCAAAGACGACACGCCCGGCTGCACCACCGAAGCCTGCAGTTTCCGTGATGACTTTTCCGCCTACACCCAGGCCGGGGTGACCGTGCTCGGCATCAGCGCCGATTCGGTCCAATCCCATCTCAAATTCAAACAAAAATATCAACTTCCTTTTTCGCTTCTGGCCGATGTTGACCATCAAATTTGCGAAGCCTACGGGGTTTGGACGCAGAAAAAATTCATGGGACGCGAATACATGGGTGTCGCCCGCACGACTTTTGTCATTGACCCGGTGGGAAATTTGAAACAAATTTTTGAAAATGTAAAACCTGCCGAGCACAGCGCGGAAGTTCTGGCGGCGGTTCGCGCCTAGGAATTTTGCATGAAGAACGAACTTGTCCGCGCCCGGTACGCCACGTTTGCCCTGCTGGGGCTGGTGCTGACGTTTTACCTGGCCATCGCTTTCGCCTGGTCGCCGTGGGTGGCTGCCCTGGCAGGCTTTATCACCGCCGCCGTCCTGGCGTTTGTGCTGGAAATCTGGACGCGCCTGTCAGCCCCCCTGAAATTCGCGGGGCTGACGCGCCGCGCCGCGCCGGTAAAAATTTCTGCCGAAAGCATTATTCACCCGCAGGCTCGCGCTGCGCTTTTGCTTCAGCAGCAATTCATCGAAGCCTATTCTGAGCGCGACATTCTCGAAGCGATTTTGGGCACTGGCTGTGACGTACTCTCAGCCTGCGGCGCAAGTTTTGTTCCGTTTGATGAATATGGGCAGCCGCTGCCCGCCCTGGTTTATGGTGAAGTGCCCGAAACCGCCATGCAAAATTGGGCAACCCGTTTGCGCGCGCCAGAGACGCGCTCGGTTTGTAAAAATTGTCAGGTGCTGCACGGCGGCCCCGGCTGTGTGCTCATTCCGCTGGAAATTAATCAGCCCGCCTCCGTGCGCTGTTTTCCACTCAAAACCGCCGGGCGCGAAGTGGGCGCGCTCAATTATTTCTTCGAAAAATCGAGCGAAATCGCCGCCCCAGAGCGCGTTTTTATCGCCGAAATGCTGCAAATGGCGGGGAAGGCTCTTGAAAACCTGCGAACCCGCGACCAGGAAATGACGGCCCTGCGCTATCTGCAAACGGCTTCCTCGCCCCAATCGAATTTGACCCTGCTTTTGAACAGCCTGCTGGAAAATGTCCAACGCGCGCTCGATACAGATTTTGCCTTGCTCTACCTGCCGGTCGGCCTGCAGAGCGGAATTACCCCCGCGCCGCTGCTCTTATCGGCGCTGCGCAGCGACTCGCCCCTGCCCGTGGAAACTCCCGACCAGAATTTTCTCGAAGGGCTGTGGCAAAGTGTTTTAAAATCCGGGCACAGCATCTCTCTCGAAAACGTGACCCTCAATCAGCGGGAGATGTGGAAAGTTCTCCTGGCCGTGCCGCTGGCCTGGCGTGAAGAATCCCCGGCTGGAGTGATGGTGCTCGGCTCCAATTCCTCCCAGGCATTTGCCCCGCGTCAGCGGGCGCTGCTCGAAATGCTGACAGCGCAGGCTGCCCTGCTGATTCAAAATGCGCGGCTGATGGTTCAGGTGGAATATCAGGCGGTTGTGGATGAGCGCGCCCGCCTGGCGCGTGAAATTCACGATGGGCTGGCGCAAACGCTGGCTTTTCTCAAAATTCAATCATCGCAAATGCAAAATTACCTATCGAACGGCGATATGGAGCGGTTGTCGGCCACCCTTCAATCCAATTACCGCACGCTTTCTGACGCTTACATTGACGCCCGCCAGGCGATTGACAACCTGCGCCGCGTCCCCAGCTCCAACCTGCGCGACTGGCTGCGAACCGTCACTGCAGATTTTGAGCAGAGCGCGGGCATCAAGGTGGTTTTGGCCGATGATGATTTGAGCGTTTTTGAATTTTCGGCCAACGTTCAGGCGCAATTGATTCGCATTGTGCAGGAGGCGTACAGCAATATTCGCAAACACGCGCGCGCCTCGCATGTCTGGCTGATGGCGGGCGAGCGCGGCGGCGCTTTTGTGATTGAAGTGCGTGACGATGGCTGCGGTTTCGCGCCAGAACGGGTGGAATCGGCGGCGCGTTACGGTTTGCGCGGAATGCGCGAGCGCGCCGAGGGGATCGGAGCCGATTTCCAGGTCGTCAGCCGCCCAAATGAGGGGACGACTCTGACGCTTTCACTGCTGCTCCCGCTGAAGGAGAAAATATGACCCCGATTAAATTAATGGTGGTGGATGACCACGCCCTTTTTCGGCGTGGGCTGATTAGCCTGCTGCAGGAAATGCCAGAATTTCTGGTGGTTGGCGAGGCCGGTAATGGGCAGGAAGCCCTGTCCCTCTTTCCAGCGGCCCGCCCCGATGTGCTTTTGCTGGATATTAATATGCCGGTGATGGATGGTCTGCAAACGCTGGAAGCCGTCCGCCGACAGGTGCCCGCTCAAAAAGTGCTGATGCTGACCATTTCGCAGAACGATGACGATTTGATTGGCGCGATTGTCGCTGGCGCCAACGGCTATCTGCTCAAAAACACCGAGCCGGAAGCGCTGCGCTACACGATTTTGCAAGTCCACGCTGGAAATTCAGTGCTTTCCCCCGAAGTAACCACCCGCGTTTTACTCACCCTGCGCCGCGCGCAAAGCGACCGGGGCCGCAGTTTATTGAGCGAGCGCGAAGTGGACGTGCTGCGCTGCCTGGCGCGCGGCCAGACAACCGCCCAAATTTCGGAGGCCTTGTTCATTTCCGAAAACACGGTCAAAACCCACATCCGTCACATTTTGGAAAAAATGGAAGTCAATAACCGCGCCGAAGCGGTTGCCAAGGCTTCGCAGATGAATTTATTGTGACCCGCCAAAAAATACCCAATCTCGCCCCGATTTCACCGCCAGGGCGAGTTTTGCTTTAATGGACTGAAATTCGGCGCTGTCGGCTTCCTCTGCCGAAATGCCCCACAGTACCAGCGCGGCCTTTTTCTCCGCAACAGCCTGAAAAGCCAATTCATACGATTCCGGTCTGTCACCGCTCATAAAGTAGATGAAGGAAGGCTGTCCCAGCGTGGCGTAAATGGCGGGCGGGCTGTTGCTGTAAATCGCTGTTCCGGCGGGCAGATTGTGTAGAAACGTCACCGCGCCCGATTGCGACCAGCGCGCGCTGGCGTAGCCCTGGCCGTCCTGACGCATTTGTCGGGCGGCGCTGACCAGGTTGGCGGCGGCGAAAAGCTGCCAGAGCAGCATCAGCGTCAGCAGCGCGATTCGTCCGCGTGAGCGCCACAGGCGTTCCAGCGCGAAAAATGGCAGGATGAGCAGGCTCAGGTAGAGCGGAGAAAGAATCCGCTGCAGGAAGCGCGTGGCCGGGTCGAAAAAACTCATCGAAAACAGGACCATCGCCAGGTAGGTGAAGCCGAAAATTCCAGCCGCCAGCGAGAGTTTTTCGGCGCGAGTGGAATTTTCCCCGCGCGCGAGCGTCCAGCCGATGACGGCCAGCGCGGCCAGCCCGGTCAGAGTCACGATGGCGGCCTGCAGCGGGGCGATGGTTTTCCACAGCGGCGGAAAGGGAATCAGCCAGCGGCTGAGATTTTCCAGCCCCAGCGCCAGGTTTTCGAGATTCAGCCCGTAAAATGCGGCAACGCGGTTGGTGCCGACGTGGGCGGTCAGTTCGTTGCGTATAATCCAGGCAATCGGCAGGGGCAGGCTGGTCAGCAGGTAAAAACCGGTCAGATGCAGGCGTTCCCGCCAGTTTTTGGCTTGCAGCCACAGGGCCAGCCCCAGCGCGGCGAAGAGCGCCAGGCCGACATAGCGCGTCAGAATTGCCAGCCCAACCATCAGCCCCAATGCGGCGGCGAATCGCTTTTGGCGGGTGGCGAGTAGTTCATCCAGCGCGAGAAATGCCAGTAAAACGAAAAAAAGGAAAAGCGGTTCGGTGATGGCGTAGGAATGGACGCCGAAAAGCCCGGCGTTGAGCAGGTAAAAAGAGCCAATCAGCGCTGCCAGCCAGCCGCTGCGCGTTGCGCGCCAGGCAATCAGCCCAAAGAGCAGGCCGTTTAGCCCCAGCAAAAAAATGTTCAGCCAGCGCGCGCCATCCTGCGGGTCGAGCCCGCTCAGGCCGAGGGCGGAAAGCGTCAGCGAGAAGAGCGGCGGGTAGTGGGTAATCGGCTCAAGGTCGCTCGCCAGCCAGATTTCGCTGTAGCCCTGGCCGTTGAGAAGCGCGCGCGCTCCGGCAATGTAGGCGATCGAGTCGTTAATCAGCCCTGCGCCGTGCGGGGTCGCCAGGCGCAGGAGCATCATCACAGAAAAGGCCAGCGCAGTCAGCGCGGCTGGGGGAAGCAGGTTGAGACGTGATTTCATTGCAATTATGGGCCGCGTACCAGTAATTTGTCATTGCGGATGACAATCATGGTTTTATCCCAGTTATTGATGCGAAATTCGCCGGAAAAACTTTTTTTGGCGCCAACGGTGATGTAGTACTTGTAAGTTCCCCAGGGCAGATAAAACTTGAGAACGCGCGTGAATGCGTAGGAAAGGTAAATTGGCTTTTCTCCGACAGCGGTGACGCCGGTGAGAGTGATGGTGCCCTCTTTGAAATCACTTTCATTGGAAAGCACAATCCAGCCGACTTTTTCATCGTTGGGCAGACCGGCGGGCGCCAGGGTTCCCTGGAAGATGGTGGCGCTGGCTGCCGGGGTGAAGGTGGC
>JAVHNW010000363.1:0-1494 GCA_036169755.1 bacterium
GCACGGCCAGCCCATGCGTGAAGTAGGCCTCGGAGAAGTTGTTTTCGGCTTGCATTTTCTCAAATTTTTCGGTGGCGGCCTGTCCAACCGTGACCACCTGGAAGGCAACCACATCCATTTTGCCCGAGTCGCGCGCGGCGAAGTAGTCGGAGAGCGCCAGGTGTTCATCGTAGGGCTGGCGGGGGAAGTGGAAACGGGTTTTTTCCTGCGCTTTGGCCGAGGCGAGCGAGGCGGGGTCGTAGATAATCAGGTCGTCTCCCTCGGCCTGGCAGGGAAAGCAGCCGTAGACGGCCTGTGGGGCCAGCCATTTTTCGCGCTGGGCGGCTTTTTTCATCGCTTCCAGGCGGGCGTCAAATTCGGCTTTGAGTTTGTCCCATTCGGCGCCGTGTGTGTTTTTGGCGCCCCACGAAAGGCGGTAGAGTTCGTTGAGGTTGAGCTGCTGAAAGATGCTTTCGAGCGGCATTTTCAGCGCCAGGCGCTCGCCCAGGACGGAGGGGAGCGCAATCGGCGCGGGGATGACGGTGGAGCGCTGTCCGCTTGGGCGGGATTCTACTTTTTCGGCGGCGCGGCCCTGTTCCATTTCGGCTTCTTTTTGGATTTTGGCGCGCAGGTCGGCGCGTTTTTCGGGGACGATGAGCGCGTCCATCGTTTCCAGGCCCTCGAAGGCGTCTTTGCAGTAGAAAACGCCGGGGTCGTAGGCCGGGCCGTCTTCGGTGAAGAGGATTCTCCGCCCAAAGCGGCGGTTGATGGCTGCGCCGCCAATCAGCACGGGAAAATTCAGCCCGCGCCGGTGCAGTTCGTTGATGATGAGCGGCATTTGTTTGGAGGTGGAAACCAGCAGCGCTGAAAGGCCAATCGCGGTGGCGTTGATTTCTACGGCTTTGCTGATGATGGTTTCGGCGGGGGTTTGCTTGCCCAAATCTACGACGGTGTAGCCGTTGTTGGAGAGTATTGTCTTGACCAGGTTTTTGCCAATGTCGTGGACATCGCCGTACACGGTGGCCAGGACTACTGTGCCTTTGGTGACGCCTTCCTGTTTTTCGAGGTAGGTTTCCAGGTGGGCGACTGCTTTTTTCATTACTTCTGCCGACTGCAGGACGAAGGGCAAAATCAACTCGCCCGCGCCAAATTTATCGCCGACTTCCTTCATGGCGGGCAGGAGAACGGTGTTGAGGACGTGAACGGCGGCGTCATGCTTGCGGGGATGCGTTCCCTGAGCAATGATTTCATCCACATCCGCTTCGATATTTTCCTTGTGGCGCGCCAAAATGCGCCAGTGCAGGCGCTCGGCCACGGTCATACCTTCGGTGGGGTCGGCCTGGCTGGAGGCTTCCGGGCTGCCTGTGTTGGCGTCAAAATATTCAATGTAACGCTGAAGCGCGTCTGGGCGGCGATTAAAAATCAGGTCTTCGGCCAGGTCGCGCTCGGCGGGTAAGATTTCGGCGTAGGGCCGCACCTGCGCCGGGTTGATGATGGCCATATCCAGCCCGGCGC
>JAVHNW010000364.1:0-1489 GCA_036169755.1 bacterium
GACTGCGAGCTGGAGGAGCAGTAGCGGTTGACGGTTTCGCCGCAGACGCTTTCCGGCAGGCCGGCGCGCAGGGCGACCGTGCGGGCCATGTTCATGCCCTGTTCGCCTTCGGGGAAGGCGCAGCCGAGAATGACATCTTCGATTTGGGCCGGGTCGAGGCCGGGGCTGCGGCGCAGCAGTTCCTGGACAACGGCGGCGGCCAGTTCGTCCGGGCGGACGGTTGCCAGCCCGCCGCGTTTGGCTTTACCAACGGCGGTGCGGGCGGCAGAAACAATGACAGCATCTTGGATATTCATGGATTAATCCTTGTCTGAAAAATCGGGGGAATTGGAGGCTCGACATTCGGGCTTTCTTCTTCGAGACGGGTTCCGAATATCAAATTTCGCGTTTTCGCGTGGCTAATTCCTCAACGGTTTTCCGGTTTGGAGCAGGTTCCACATGCGGGCCTGGGTTTTTTCTTCGCCGCACAGGCTCAGGAAGGCTTCGCGCTCCAGGTCGAGAATGTACTGTTCGCTGACCCAGGCCGGGCGGGAAAGTTCGCCGCCGGTCATCACATGAGCCAGTTTTCCGGCAATCACTTGCTCGTATTCGGTGATGTATTTGCCCTCGGCCATGGTGAAAATTCCTACGCGCAAAGCGGCCAGCGCATCACGCCCGGCGGCATAGATGGGTTCTGGCGCGGGCGGGCGGTAGCCGCTGGCGGACAGGTGCAGCGCCTCGCGCTTGGCCTCCGTCAGAAGGTGGTCACGATTCAGAATCACCCGGTCGGCCCCGGTCAGGAATCCCGCCTGGCGGGCCTCCTCGGCGCTGGTGGCGACTTTCGCCATGCCAATCTGCTCGAACACTTTTTGCAGGTAGGGCAGCGCGTCTGCGTTTTGGACGCGCATCGGCGGGTTGACGATGCGGCGCAGCATTTCTTTGGTGCCGCCACCCGCGGGGATGACGCCCGCGCCGAGTTCCACCAGGCCGATGTACAGTTCGGCGGCGGCCACCACGCGCGAGGCGTGCATGGTCACTTCTGCGCCGCCGCCCAGGGCCAGCCCGGCGGGGGCGGCAATCACCGGTTTGGGGAAGTAGCGCATGCGCTGATTCATGGATTGCAGGCGGCGAATGGAGGCGTCCAGCGAATCCCACATGCCCTGCTGCGAGGCCATCACCACCATGAACAAATTGGCGCCCGCGCTAAAGTTTTCGGCTTCCGAGCCAATCACCAGCGCGTCAAATTCCGTCTCGGCCTTGTCCAGCGCCAGCGAGGTGATTTCAAAAATGTCCTCGTCCAGCGCGTTCATTTTGGTGTGAAATTCCACCAGCCCGACCCCCTCGCCAATATCGCGCAGGGTTGCGCCCGCATTTTCGGCCACTTTTTTCGCGCCCGAAAGCGTGACGAACCCGGCAGGCCGCGCAAAGGGCAGATATTTTTTCTGGGTCAGGTCGTAGACACCCACTTTCGTTTTGCCTTCATATTGATAGAAAGTGGCGCGCCCGCCTG
>JAVHNW010000365.1:0-7631 GCA_036169755.1 bacterium
GACAACGTTGAAGCGGGCCACGCCTTCGTGGTCGAGAATGGTCATCAGGCCGCTATCCATTTCGGCCAGGGTGTTGACTGCCGGGTAGGTGACGCTGATGATGCGGTATTCGCCGCGCAGGGCCTCAATTTGCTGCCACCAAATGTCATACGAGCCGGTCATGCCGTGCAAAAAGACAATTGTTTTTTCGCCCTGGCCGGTGGCGAGATATTCCCAGTCAACGCCGTTGACCGTCAGGTGGCTGGGCGGGTAATCGGCGCGGAAGGCCTGCAGGGCGGCGGATTTTTCTGCCGGGACTTTGGCGTAGAGCGTTTCAAAGGCTGGGCGCGGCGTGGGCCAGAGATAAATCGCCGCAATGACCAGCAGCAGCGCCAGGGGAAAAATGAATTTTTTCTGCATGGTTTTTGCGCCTATTCGTCATCTTCCTCCGCGCTGGAGGAGAGCCGGTCAGATTCAGCGCGGGTGGAAAGTTCGTCTATGAACATTTCAATATCGCCGTCCATCACCACCGGCAGGTTGTAGGAGGAGAGGTTGACGCGGTGGTCGGTGACACGGCTTTGCGGGTAGTTGTAGGTGCGGATTTTTTCGGAGCGTTCGCCGCTGCCAGCCTGGCTGCGGCGCTCGGTTTCCAACTCGCTGCGGCGTTTGAGTTCTTCCATTTCAAACAGGCGCGCGCGCAAAATGCCCATGGCGCGCAATTTATTTTGCAGCTGCGAGCGTTCATCCTGGCAGGTGACGACCAGCCCGGTCGGTTTGTGGTACAGGCGCACGGCGGTGGAATTTTTCTGCACGTTTTGGCCGCCCGCGCCCGCCGAGCGGTAGACTTCGATTTCGACATCGCTTTCGGGGACGTGAACTTCCACGTCATCCACTTCGGCCAGGACGACGACGGTGGCGGTGGAAGTGTGGATGCGTCCCTGCGATTCGGTGGCTGGAACGCGCTGCACGCGGTGTACGCCCGATTCGTATTTCAGTTTTGAGTAGGCGCCCTTTCCGCTGATTTGGCAGGTGATTTCTTTGAAGCCGCCGATGCCGATTTCATTGGTGGAAAGGATTTCATTTTTCCAATGCTGGCGTTCGGCGTAACGGCTGTACATGCGGAACAAGTCGGCGGCAAACAGGGCGGCCTCATCGCCGCCGGTTCCCGCGCGGATTTCGACAATGACGTTTCGGTCGTCACGCGGGTCTTTCGGGACGAGCATGATTTTCAACTCGCCTTCCATTTGCGGGATTTGCGTTTCCAGGTCGGCAATTTCGGCTTCGGCCAGGGCGCGCATTTCCGCGTCTGATTCCGACTCCAGCAGGGCGCGGGTTTCGTCCAACTGCCGCCTGGCGCTGCGATACGCGCGCGTTTTTTCAACGAGCGGCTCCAGGTCGGCGCGTTCTTTGTTCAAGTCGGCGGCTTTTTGGTAGTCGTTGCCGACCTCCATCAGCTGGCGGTTGATTTCATCGTAGTGGTCTTCGATGCTGGTCAGTTTTTCGAGCATGTTACAGGTTAATCATTTGGGCGAGCGCCATGGAAAGCACGACCAGGATGGAAATGATGATGAGGGTGATTTGCATCCAGGAAATGTGGCGGCGGGCGGGTTTGGGGGTGGTTTTGATTTTTTTTGCCATGAGAGTTTCTTTCGGGTGAGTTAAACGCGTCCCATTTTACCACTGCGTTTACGGAAAACGGCGCTGATGGCGGTTTCCAACTCTTCGAGCAAAATCGGCTTGGCGAGGAAGGCGTCTGCGCCCAGCTGGTAGGCCCGCTCTTTGACGGTTTCTGGCGTTTCGGCGGAGAGCATGATGACGGGGATGGCGTCCCAGGTGTGGCTGTGGCGGATGAAATCCAGCATCATCAGGCCGTCCACTTCGGGCATGTTTACGTCGAGCAGGAAAAAGTCGGGGGCTTTTCCGGCGAGCATTTCGCTGCCAGCGGCGCGGGCGTTGGGAAAGTGGCGCATTTCCCAGCCGAGGAGTTTGAGCATCAGCCGGGTGGCTTCTGCTATTTCTTTGTCATCGTCAATCATCCAGACCAGTTTCATTTTTTATTCCAGGTTGGTTTTTAAATTTTGGGCGGCATGGAGCGGGATGACGGCGGCCAGGTCGTCCAGGCTGGCGTTTTTGATTTTTTCCAGCGAGCCGAAGTGTTTCAGCAGGGCTTTGCGCCGCGCCGGGCCGATGCCGGGGATGGCGTCCAGGATGGAGGCCATCCCTTGTTTGGAGCGCCGCGCGCGGTGGGCGGTGATGCCGAAGCGGTGGGCTTCGTCGCGGATGCGCTGCAGCAGGTAGAGCGCCTGGGAGTGGCGCGGCAGAATCAGCGGGGCGCTGCGCTGCGGGAAGAAGATTTCCTCCTCGCGTTTGGCCAGGCCAACGACTGGGACGCGCCCGGCCAGTCCGAAGGCTTCCAGCACGCTGACGGCGCGCCCCAGCTGGCCCTTGCCGCCGTCAATGATGATTAAATCTGGCAGGCGGGCGAAGGATTCGTCCACTTTTCCGCCGGGGCCGGGGGTGGCGTTTTCGCCTGCGGCCCAGCGTTTGAAGCGCCGGGTGAGCATTTCCTCCATGCTGGCAAAGTCATCCGGGTTGCCGATGGAGGTGCTGTCAATGTTGAATTTGCGGTAGAGCCGTTTGGCGGGGATGCCTTGTTCAAAAACCACCATGGCGCCAACGGTGGCTACGCCCTGGGTATGCGAGACATCGTAACATTCCATGCGGTTGAGCGGCGTGGGCAGGCTCAGCGCGGTTTGCAATTCGCTCAGCGCGGCTTCCTGTTTGTGGCTGTCGGCCTGCCATTGAGCGCGCAGGGCGCGCAGGGTTTCGGCGGCATTTTCAGCGGCCATTTCAATCAGTTCCTGCGGCTGACCGGCGCCGGGGACCGACATTTCCACTTTTTGGCCGCCGCGCCGCGAGCGCAGCCACTGCGCCACAATTTGGGCTTCTTCAATTTGCTGTGGCAGAAAAACCTGTTCGGGGACGCTGGCCGCCTCGGTGTAAAACTGGCGGATGAATTGGCTCATCACCTCCGGGTCGGAACTGTCTTCGGTGCCTTCCAGGATGAAATATTAGGGCCCGATGAGTTTTCAGCCGCGAATGAAGAAGATTTGCACACAGGCTTCGCCGTCTTCCCTGGCCATTGCCAGCACGTCCGAGTCAACGTAGTCGGCGGCGAAGACGATTTTTTGGCGCTCGACAATGCTTTGGATGGCTTTCAGCCGGTCGCGCAGGGCGGCGGCTTTTTCAAAGCGCAGCTCTTCGGCGGCGCTTGCCATCTCGCGGCTGATGCGGGTCACAATTGGCTCGCTTTGTCCGCCGAGGAAATCCATCAGGTCGGCAATCAGCTGGCGGTAGCCGGTAAGGTCAACGGCGCCGATGCAGGGCGCGGCGCAGAGTTTGATGTCGTAGTACAGGCAGGCGCGTTTATCCTGCCCGGTGATTTCGCGGTCGCAGGTCAGGTAGGGAAAGATGCGCCGCAGCGTGTCCAACGTCTGGTAGACGGCCCAGGCCGAGGTGTACGGCCCAAAATAGCGCGCGCCGTCCTCGGTCATCTGGCGGGTGACGGTGATTTTGGGGTAGGGCTCGTTCCAGCTGATTTTGATGTAGGGGTAGCGTTTGTCGTCCTTCAGGCGAATGTTATACTTGGGGCGGTGGCGCTTGATGAGATTCATCTCCAAAATCAGCGCTTCCAACTCTGAACCGACCACAATCCACTCAATATCGGCGATTTCGCGTACCAGGCGGCGGGTTTTGTTGTCGTGACTGGCGTCCGCGTGGAAGTAGGAACGCACCCGGTTGCGCAGGTTAATCGCCTTGCCGACGTAGATAATCTTCCCCTCGGCGTTTTTCATCTGATACGAGCCAGGTTTGGCCGGTAAATTGGCGAGAATGCCCTGGATATGCTCGGAAATTTGCATGGGGAGATTTTAATGCAGAATGCCGAATGTGGAATGGTGAATGCGCCGCGTCCTTTTTGAAACTTTTCTCTGGAGCCTTATGGAAACTGACCCCGCCAGCCTTGACCCGGAAGAACGCACCAACAAACTGCTTGCCCTGGCCTCCGCCGCCCTGGGAATCATCAGCCTGTGCGCCGCGCTGATTCCGATTTGCGGCGGGGCGCTGGCGCTGGCCGGAATCGGACTGGGCCTGTTTGGAATGCGCTCGGAAAGCCGCGTCACCGCGCAGGTTGGAATCGCCATCAACATTTTGGCGCTGCTGATTGCCCTGGCCTACATGGTGGCTCTGGCAATTGGTTTGCGCGCCTAGACGCGCTTGCCTTTCCCCGCCCAACCCCGTAAAATGAAAATGCCATGACACTCAGCGAAATTGAAAAACTGGAACAAGCCGCCGCTGCTCTCGAAGCGCAGCGCCTGAGCCTGGGCGCGGAGGTGGTGGACGCGGCGCTTTCGCCCCTGCGCGAGCGCCTGGCCCTGCTGCGCGCCGCCCAAAAGCCGCCGGTGGTCGCGCCCGAAGCGCAGCAGCGCCGCATGGTTTCCATTTTATTTGCCGATGTCAGCGGCTACACCGCCATGTCGGAAAATCTGGATGCTGAAGATGTGCGCGACACGATGAACGCCCTGTGGGAACGCCTCGATGCGGTCATTTTGGCGCAGGGCGGGAAAATTGACAAACACATGGGCGATGGCGTCATGGCGCTGTGGGGCGCGGACGAGGCCCGCGAAGACGACCCGGAACGCGCCATCTCTGCCGCGCTGGCGATGCAGTCGGCCCTGGCAGATTTTCATCCCAGTGTGGCGCTGGCGCAGACGCTCAAAATGCGGATTGGCATCAATACCGGCCCGGTACTGCTGGGCAGCATCGGTACACGCGGTGAAATGACCGCCCTCGGCGACAGCGTCAATGTCGCCGCCCGGCTGGAGCAGGTTTGCCCGGCGGGGCAGGTGCTCATCTCGCACGACACTTACCGCCATGTGCGCGGCGTTTTCAAAGTGGAGGCGCAACCGCCTCAAATGGTCAAAGGCAAAAGTGAGCCGGTGCAAACCTACTGCGTGCTGTTCATCAAACCGCGCGCCTTTCGGCTCTACACGCGCGGCGTGGAAGGCGTGGAAACCCCCATGATTGGCCGTGACGCCGAGCTGGGCGTTTTGCAGGCCGTCTTCCACAAGGCGTTTGTCCATTCCTCCGCGCAAATGGTGACCATCACGGGCGAGGCTGGCCTCGGCAAAAGCCGCCTGATGCACGAATTTAACGCCTGGGCCGAAATCCAATCGGTTTCCTGGTGGGTTTTCAAGGCGCGCGCCAGCCTGAGTATGCAAAACACGCCCTACGCCCTGCTGCGCGACATCTTCTCCTTCCGCTTTGAAATTCAGGAAAGCGACTCGCTGGCAGTCGCCCACCAAAAAATGGAGGCCGGTTTCCGCGAATTCATGCGTGGCGATGCTGACGCCGTCAAAAAATCCCACGTCATCGGCCACCTGCTCGGCCTGGATTTTTCGCACAGCCCCCATCTTGCCGGCCTGCTCAACGACCCGCGCCAACTGCGTCAGCTGGCGCTTTTCTATCTCATTCAGTTTTTTCACACCGTCACCGCCCAAAGCCCGGCGCTGCTGATGATGGATGACCTGCAATGGGCCGATAATGGCTCGCTGGAAGTGATTTCCTACCTGCTGGCAAATCTCCCCGCTGAGGCGCCCTTCATGATTCTGGCGGTGGCGCGCCCCAGCCTCTACGAGCGCTCCCCACGCTGGGGCGCAGACCTGGCGGAACGTTCCACCGCCCTGGCGCTTACCCCGCTGCGCAAAGCCGACAGCCGCCGCCTGGTGGATGGCCTGCTCTGCAAGGTGGCCGACCTGCCAGACGCCATCCGCGAACTGGTGGTGGGTGGCGCTGAAGGCAATCCCTTTTACCTTGAAGAACTCATCAAAATGTTAATTGATGAGCGCGTCATTCGCCCCGCCGAAGAAACCTGGACGGTGGAACCCAGCCGCCTGGCCGCCATCACCATCCCCTCCACCCTCACCGAAGTACTGCAAGCCCGCCTCGATGGCCTTTCGCCGACCGAACGCCTGGTTTTGCAGCGCGCCTCCGTTATGGGACGTGTCTTTTGGGCGCAGGGCCTGCTCGCCCTGAGTCCCGACCTGGCGGAGGCCGATCTGCTCACCGCGTTGGCAAACCTGCGGCGCAAGGAACTTATCTTCCAGCACCGCACGGCCTCCTTCAGCGGCACGCACGAATTCACCTTCAAGCACAGCCTGCTGCTGGAAGTGGCCTACGAAACCCTGCTCAAACGTCAGCGCGCCAGCCTGCACAGCCTGACCGCCGCCTGGCTAAACCGCATCAGCGGCGAGCGGCGCGGCGAATACCTGGCGCAAATTGCCGACCATTACGAAAAAGGAGGCGATTACGCCCGCGCCGCCGAAGCGCTCTCCTGCGCCGCCGAGCGCGCCCTGGAACTTTCGGCGCTGGTGGAGGCGCGCAACTTCTTTCAGCGCGCGCTGACCCTGCTCGACCAGCCAGACCATTCAGTGCGTGATGTGATTCAAATGAAGATTGGCCTGGCGGATGCCTGCATCCAGTTGGGCGAATACGAACAGGCTCAGGCTCACGCCGAAAATGCCGCGGCCATGGCGGGCGACCTGCAAATGGATTTGCTGGTGGCTGATGCGCTGACCGAACTGGGGCAGATTGCGGCCTACACCGGGCATTATGATGACGCCAAATCCTACCTGGTGGGGGCGTTTTTTTTGGCCCAACAGGAAGGGGCGCAGCCCTCGGTGGCGCGTATTTTGGCCGCTCTAGCCGGGGTGGAATGGCGGCTGGGCGATCTACATGGGGCTCGCCTGCACGCGCAAGAAGCGCAGCAAGCCGCCACAGAACTGGGCGATACCCAGACCCTGCTGCAGGCGCTCAACCGCCTGGGCGTTTTGGCCGGGGCGCTCGGTCATCCGTTGGAAGAAACCCAGTATTACCAGCAGACGCTCGACCTGGCGCTTTCTGTCGGCAACCGTGAACGCGCGGCCACCGCCCTCAACAACCTCGGCGCCCAGGCCGGGGAAGCCAACGACTGGCAGCGCGCGCGTGGCTACTATCAGCGCGCGCTGGAAATGTCACGCGAGACCGGCGCGCGTCAGGGCGAGGCGCTCCACCTCATCAACCTGGGGCTGGCCTGTGTTCAACTGCGTGAAGAAGCCCAGGCGCGCGCTTACCTGCTGGATGGCATTCGCCTGGCGCAAAAACTGGGCGCCTTACCGGTGGTTGTTTCGGGCGTGATGTACATCGCCCTGCTCGAATACAGCCTGGGAAACATCGTTCCCGCCCTGGAAACACTCGGCGCGGCCAGGCATCATCCCGCCTGGGACAGTGAAGGCGACCGCGAATTGGATGTATACTTCACCCCCTGGAAACTCCCCCCCAACGAATTGGCGCAAGCCCTGGAGCGCGGCGCCCGCCTCGATTGGGAAAAACTGCTCACTTCCCTACTTTCTCACCCCTAATGTCATCTTCCCCCGAAACCCTGCTTGGCGAATTGCTGCGCCAAAAAAAACTACAATTTGCCAGCGCTGAATCCTGCACTGGCGGGCTGATTGGTCACCGCATCACCAACATTCCCGGCTCCTCCGAATATTATCGCGGTGGCGTGGTGGCCTATGCCTACGAAGCCAAAGTCGCCCTGCTGGGCGTTACCTGGC
>JAVHNW010000366.1:0-6316 GCA_036169755.1 bacterium
CTCGGCCTGCTGGAATCTGGCGCGCAAGTCACGCTGACCGGGGTCAATCAAATTTCCACCTGGTATCAAATTGAGTACGCGGGCGCAGCAGAGGGGCGCGGCTGGGTGGCCGCCGCCTACCTGAAAGTGGAGGGCAGCGCGGCGGGTCTGCCGGTTTTTGATACGCAGGGCAATCCGCTCGGCGGGCAGGCCGGAACCACGCCCACCCCGCCCCCGGCGGCCTACTCTGCCGCGCCCGAAGACGTTGACTCGGCAGAAAGCCCGGCGGTACGTCTGACTTTTGCGCCCTCCGGCCCGCGTCTGATTTCCTACACCAGCGAGCTCTCATCTCCATCCGGCGATGCCGCCGACTGGCTGGAATTGACCGTGATGACCGCGCAGGAGGGCCAGGCTACAATTTTATATTTTTCGCTGACCTGTGAGGGCAACGGCGCCATCCACACCGAACTGCGTCAAAACGGCTTGCTGGCGCAGGATTTCCCCGGCCTGCTGTGCGGGCAGTATGACGTGGCCGTGCGCGTCCTGGGCGGGCAGCCTGCCCTGCTCAAACTCGGCGCCGATGGCTCGGCCACCGACATTCGCTATGTGCGGTACACGCTGACGATTTCCACCCAGCCATAAAATCATCTTTTTTGCTAAAAATTCCTTTCCAACTAACCCAACCATGAAAACACCCTCGTCCACCAACCCACTCCCCCGCTCTGGTCTACTCTATGGTCTCTTCGCCGGTTTTGCGCTGGCCGCTGCCCTTTGGGGCTGGGACGCGCTCCTGCTCTGGCAGGCCCACGCCATGCTGCCCTGGGCGCGTTTTCTGCTTGGCCTGACGGCCTGCCTGCTGACTTTTAGCCTGGCCGGTTGGCTGACCATGCGCACAGAAAAAGCCCTGTTTGGGGCGCTTTTTTGGCTGATTGCGGCGCTGATTCCAGCCATTTTTACCCCGCTGCTGACCTTCAGCATCTGGCCCTGGCTGGCGCCCCTGCTCAACCCAGAACTGGCCGGGCGGCTGGCGCTTCCCACCGTTGACGCGCAGGCGCCCCTCTGGGCGCAGGCACCCATTTGGACGCAGGGCATTTTCAGCGGCATTAACGCCGTCACTTTTGGCGTCACCGCCCTGATTCTCGGCGCGGTGGAAGTGCCCATGGTGGAGCAAACCCGTCTTTCCACCGCCTCCGGCGCGCTGACCGGGCCAATCATACTGGCAATGACCGTCTTCACCCTGGCCGGTCTATTCGCCGACAGCACCATGCACGCCCGCCTGCGCACCCCACTCATCAGCCTCGATAAAACTATTCAATTCGTTGCCACCAACGATTTGACACAAGTGGATAAAGCCCTGGCGCGCAAAATGCACACCGGCGCCCTTAACCAATTTAAAGACCGCGCGCGGCTGCCCTATCAGATGATCGTCACGAATTACAACAGCACCTTCGACCAGGTGGATATTTTGGTAAATTTTGACGGCGTCTGGGCCTACTGCATCACCTCCGCCGATCAACCCTCCTACTGCAAAGCACTGGAGTAAACCCGCAAACGCCCAATGCGACCAATTCTGCTCTTTATTTTGCTGGCGCTGGCCTTTTGGAGCGGGGAAACTCTGGCAAAAGCCGCCACACCAAAAGATGCCTGGCGCGCGGAAGATTTGCGCGCCCTGAATGCCTCTGCCACCGAAAATTTACGCGCCCTGCTGATTCGCCGCCGAGCCACCCGCTGCGAAATTCGGCTCGACCTGCTCGACCTGCCGGAAGCGCCCGCCTACCAGTTAAAAGTGACCCTGAACGAGCGCAGTTACAGCCTGGAAACCGACCGACTCCCGCCGCCGCGCAGCGACCTCCGCGTAGATTCCGCGCTGGACACGCTCACCGTTTCCCTGCCCGACTGCCCGCCCCAGGCCCAAATCAACGCCCAACTGAATGGCGAAACGCTGAGCGGCGCAGTGGATGCCGCGCCGCCCCTCACGCCGCTCCCGATTCACCTCATTTTCTACAACACGTTTGAACCCGCCGCCACCCCCGCCCAGGCCCTGCGCCGCTGGGACGCGGCTCACAGCGGCCCGCGCGGCGAGCGGCACGGCCTAAAAAATCTGCTCGCCGCCGCCGAACAGAATGCCATTCCGCTCACCCTGCTGGATTTAAAAACACCCTTCGCCCTGCCCGCGCTGGATGCGCTCGGCGCACTGCCCCAAATTCGGCGCATGGAAAACGCCGGGCTGCTGGAACTGCCCGCCGTGCAGTATTCCCCCGCCGACAGCGACTCGCTGACCGCCAGCCGCTTCGCCAGCCGCGCTTTCGGCCTGGCCGACAGCCAGGCCTATTTTTTGGCCGACAACCCACCTTCCCTTTTTGCCTCACAAGCCGAATTAACGCGGGCGGGCTTTCCGCTGGAAACTCGCCGTCTACTATACGCAAGCCTGATTCTCCATCAGCCAGTCACCCTGGGCGGCGATTTTCAAAAATCCACCTGGGGCACGGGCGAATATGCCGCCCCGGCGCTGGCCTGGCTGGCGGCGCGCCCCTACTTTTCCGCGCAGAACGGCGCTTTTTCGCTGCCACGCAGCGCCGAAAATTCCCCCGCCACGGCGCCAGACGAGGCGCTGTGGGCGCAGCTGGCGCGGCGCAGCCCCGCCACCGACCCGCGTCTGACAGCAGCCTACGCCGCCGAAGGGCCCGCCTGGCAAAAAAACCCTCCGCCCGGCGCATTTTGTCACGGCGATTGGTGCTGGCTGAGTTCAGCGCGCTTTTTCGCCGTCATTGATTTGCGCGGCGGCAAAATCACCCATTTTTTTGCAGACGGAAATCAGCTGCTGGCGCCAGGCACGCAGTTTTTTTTGGGGCTGAGTGACGCCTCGCGCTGGGATTTTTCCAAAGGCGAAGGCGCCGACCCCGGGCAAATTGGCGCTTCGTTTGGTGATTCTGATGACCCCTTTCGGCGCTATGTGGCCGAAAAATTGGGCGAAAACGGCCTGCGCCTGCGGGCGGGGACGCGCGAAAAACAATTTACGCTGACGGCGCGCGGGCTGGAAGTAACCTTCAACACGCCGGGCGAAACGCTGGCGGCGCTGGCGGTAAACCCCGCCGAACGATTTTCTCCCGGCTGGGCCGGGCGCTACCGGCTGGAGAAATCGCCGGGGCGGGTGGGCTTTGGGCTGGAAAACGGCCCAATGGCCTGGATTCAGGCCCCAGCGGGGTCGATTCTCGCGGTCGAATCCTTCCTCGATGCGCTGCCGCTGCTCGCGTCTCCCGAAGACCCCAACGCGGAACTGCCACCGGGCGCTTTTTTGCCGTTTCCGCTGACGCTTGCGCGGCTGAAAATGACGCCCGGCGCTGTGATTTGGGTGGGGCCGTGAAGCGGCAATTTGTTATAATCCCGCCATTCTTTTGTGGATGGAGTTGCCATGCTCGATATTAATTTAATTCGTGAAAACCCGGAGCTGGTGCGAAAATCGCTGCGCGACCGGCAGGATGACCCCGCGCCGGTGGACAGCATTTTGACCCTGGACGCAAAACGCCGCGAGGCGATTGCGGCGGTGGAAATTCTCAAGTCGCAGCGCAATGCGGTTTCCAAAGAAATCAGCAAAATGAAAGAGGCTGCCGAGCGCCAGACAAAAATCGAGGCGATGCGCGCGGTGGGCGATAAAATCGCCGCGCTGGACAGGGAACTGGCCGAGGTGGAAACCGAATTGACGCGGCTGGTTTCAACTCTGCCCAACCTGCCGGATGAGCGCACGCCCTACGGCAAGGACGACAGCGAAAATGTGGTGCTGCGCGTGGAAGGCGAGCAAAAACAATTTGATTTCGCGCCCAAGCCACACTGGGAACTGGGCCCGGCGCTGGGAATTATTGATTTTGAGCGCGGCAGCAAACTGACTGGCTCGCGTTTTTATGTACTCAGCGGCCCTGGCGCGCGCTTGCAGCGCGCGCTGATTGCCTGGATGCTGGATTTGCACATTCGCCAGGGCTACACCGAGCAGTATTTGCCCTTCATGGTCAAGACGGCGACAGTTTTTGGCGCGGGGCAGCTGCCCAAGTTTGCCGATAATTTATACAAAGACCACGAGGAAGATTATTATTTTGTGCCCACCGCCGAAATTCCGCTGACCGGTTTTCACATGGATGAAACGTTGGACGAGGCCAGCCTGCCGCGCCATTACACCGCCTACACGCCCTGCTTTCGCCGCGAAAAAATGAGCGCCGGGCGCGATGTGCGCGGCATCAAACGCGGGCATCAATTTGACAAGGTGGAAATGTACACCTACTGCCTGCCCGAAAAAGCGGAGGCCGAACATCTAAAAATGCTGGCAGACGCCGAAGCGACCTGCGCCGGGCTGGGGCTGACCTACCGCGTCAAGCGGCTGTGCAGCGGCGATTTGGGTTTTGGCGCGCGTATGACCTACGACCTGGAAGTTTGGGCGCCCGGCTGCGACGAGTGGCTGGAAGTTTCGTCCATCTCCAACGTGGGCGATTTTCAATCGCGGCGGGCAAACATCAAATATCGTCCGGCGGATGGCGGCAAGGCGCGGCTGCTGAACACGCTCAACGGTTCGGGGCTGGGCCTGCCGCGCACGCTGATTGCGGTGCTGGAAAATTATCAGCGGGCCGATGGCTCCATCGTCGTCCCCGAAGTTCTGCGCCCGTGGATGGGCGGCGTGGACATAATCCGCGGGGCGTAAACCGCCAGCCATGTTTTTGACCATTTTTTTGCACGCGTTGACGCTGACATTTATGCTGGTCGGGCTGGCTGGACTGTTGATTCCCATCTTCCCCGGCATTGGCATCATCTGGCTGTCAGCGTTTTTCTACATGCTCTTTTCGGCGCTGACGGGCGGCATGGACGGCTGGGACTGGCTGCTGTTTGCGCTGATTACAAGTTTGGCGGTGGCCGGTAGTTTTGTGGATAATTTCATTTTGGCCGCCAAACTGCGCGAAACTGGCACGCCCTGGCGTTCGATTTTGCTCGGCATGGGCGCGGGGCTGCTCAGTAGTTTTTTTGTGACCCCCATCGGCGCGCTGCTGGTGACGCCGCTGGCGCTTTACACGGCAGAATATCTGCGTCTGCGCGAGAAAAGCGCCGCGTGGCGCGCAACCCAGGCCTTTCTCGTCGGCTGGGGCTGGAGCGTTCTCGCTCTGTTGGCGATTGGCGTGAGTATGATTGGCTTGTGGGGAATTTGGGCAATAAACGGCTGAAAAACCACAAAAAAGACCTTTGAAGCCTTGCGGCTTCAAAGGTCTGGAATTCAACGACCAATGGTTGTTTAAAATTCAACCGGATGAGCCAGCAGCGCAGTCGCCAATTTGACGGCGTTTTCCACATCGCTGGCGTCCACCATTTCACTGGGGCTGTGAACGTAGCGGCAGGGAATGGAAATACAGCCCACCGGCACACCCGCGCGCACCAACTGCATGGCGCGCGCGTCCGTTGTGCCGCCCAGCAGCACTTCGCGCTGATAGGGCAGGCCATTTTTTTCGGCAGTTGTCACCATCCATTGAACAATGCGCGGGTCGGAAAGCATGCCGCCATCTTTGATTTTGATGGCCGGGCCTTTGCCGAGCGACATTTCAAAATATTTTTGGCCGGGCGTGTCGCCCCAGCCGGTAACGTCCAGCGAAAAGCCCAGGTCGGGGTCAATGCCATAGGCCGAGGTTTCCGCGCCGCGCGTGCCGACTTCTTCCTGCGTGGTGAAAACGAAATACACTTCGTTGGGCGTGGATTTCAGCGCGCGCAGGGTTTCGATGGCAACCAGGCAGCCGATGCGGTCGTCCAGGCTTTTGGCAACCCAGCGCGCGCCCAGGTCGAGGAAGGGGCGCTCAAAACCGGCAACATCGCCAATTTTGATGGGGTGATGCTCGTCGCTGGCGGCGCCGACATCCACATAGCATTTTTCCAGCGGCTGAGAGTCGGTCATCTTTTCGGCGGGTTCAATGCTGATGACGCCCGGCGTGCCATTGATGAAGCGCACCCGTCCGCCGGGCAGATTGCGCGGGTAAACGCCGCCAATGCCGGTGAAGCGCACAAAGCCCTTTTTATCCACATGCGTGGCAATCAGGCCGATTTCGTCCATGTGGGCGGCGACCATGATTTTCTTTCCGCCTTTGCCTTTGCGGACAATTAAATTTCCCAGGGCGTCCACGCGGATTTCATCGGCGAGGGGGGCTACTTCGGCGCGGATGACTTCGCGGATGGCGCTTTCGTAGCCGGAGGGAGAGAAGGTTTCGGTGAGTTTTTTGAGAAGGGTTTTCATGGAGTTTCCTAACCGTGAATCGTGTTTTTAGAAGGGCAGGGTGATGACCCAGCCCGCGCCATAGGTTTTGACTTCTTCGCG
>JAVHNW010000366.1:6326-7214 GCA_036169755.1 bacterium
TGGCGCTTTCGTAGCCAGAGGGGGAGAAGGTTTCGGTGAGTTTTTTGAGAAGGGTTTTCATGGAGTTTCCTAAAGGGAGGACGAAGTTTTCAGAGGGGCAGGGTAAAGACCCGGCCCGCGCCGTAGGTTTTGACTTCTTCGCGAGTGATGACGAGAATATTTTGGCGTCCCATCACGGTCCATTCGCTGCCGGGTTTTCCAATCAGAGCGGTATCTTCTTCCAGGCCGAGCACGAATTCGCCAGCGGGGATGAGCGGCTGAAGCAGGGGCATCGTCACCCCGCGCCAGGCCAGCATCCGGTCGAAGTGCGGGAAGATGTGGCTGTGGGGCAAAAGCCCAAAGGCGCGGCTTTGCTTTAGGCCGAGGGAGCGAAAATCGGGCAGATAGTCGCCCAAAAACATCGCTCCGGCAGAGCAGCCCGCCAGCGCCGCGCCGCGCGCCATGGCTTTTTCGACCGCCCGCCAGGCGAGCGAGCCGTTCATCGTCTCGAACAAATACTGCGGTTTGCCGCCAGAAAAGTAAATCAGGTCGGCCTGTTCGATGCGGGCGGCCAGCGCCGGGTCATCGGCTTCGGCGCGATTGGTGATACGCAGCGAAGTCACGTCTGCCTGAAGGGCGCGGAAATGCTCCTGGCCCAGGCGCATCCAATACGCGACCGATTCTTCGCCTTCGGTTCCGGCGGCGGTCGGCAGGCAGACAACGCGCGGGACGCGCTCAGCGGCGCCGCAGTTTTGCAGCAAAAAGCGGTCGGCGTCATCCATCACCGGCAGATATTCACCAGAACCGAGCAGGGCCAAAAGTCCGGCCATATTAGCGGCTGGCCTGCAGAATTTGCGGGCTGATGCGCTGCAGCGCGGCGGAGAGCAGGGCCAGGCTGTTTTCCCAGTC
>JAVHNW010000366.1:7224-7631 GCA_036169755.1 bacterium
AAGACGCTGACGCTGGAAACCGGCCGCGTCGCGCGCCAGGCTGATGGCGCTGTGGGTGTAGCGGTGCGGAACAGAAACAGAGACGGTCGGCACGCCCGCCCGCGCGCGGTGGATGGCGCCGCCGTCCGTACCGCCGCCGCCAGGCTGCCGGTACTGATAGGGAATTTGCAGCGAGTCGCCGGTGGCGGCCAAAAAGCGAATCAGGCGCGGGTCGCTGAGAGTGCCAGAATCGAAGGTGTATAGGGCCGGGCCGCAGCCCAGGCGGGTGTTGTAAAAGGTATTTTCTTCGCCATCGTGAACCGGCAAATCGTTGGCGGGGGTCGAGTCAATCGCAAAGGCCAGGTCGGGGTTAAAGTGGTAGGCGGCCACTTTTGCGCCGCGCAGGCCAATTTCTTCCTGTACCGAAA
>JAVHNW010000367.1:0-1473 GCA_036169755.1 bacterium
ACACCATTCACGACCTGCGCGAACTGCCCGCGCTGCTGGCTCTCCCCGCTTTTTGGAACAACGCTGCATGAAATTACTACTCCTGGGGCTCAACTTTCCCCCGGGCGCGAGTACGCCGAAAAACACCTCAGCAAGCAGCTCATTCTGACGAGTTTCCTGGCCGAACTGCTCGCCCTGAACCAGCAAACATAAAAAATGGTTGTAAAAAGCGCGCCGCGGCGCGCTTTTTTTTTTTTGGATTGTCTCAACTTTTCAGCAGGCCAGCATCCTTCACCGCGCCGCTGTCCACATCCAACGGGGGCAACTCAGTCAGCGAACTCAGCCCAAAATGCTGCAAAAAATCGGGGGTGGTGCCGTACAAAATGGGACGCCCGGCACCCTCGGAGCGGCCAACTTCCTGGAGCAGGCCCTTGCTCAACAGGCTTTTCATCACCCCGTCGCTGTTGACGCCGCGAATGGCGTCCACCTGCGGGCGGGTGACCGGCTGCTGGTAGGCGATAATTGCCAGCGCCTCCAGCGCGGCGCGCGACAGGCGGCTGGTCGCCTCCAGGCCGAGCAGGCGTTCAATCACCTCGGCCAGTTCGGGGGCGCTGGTTAATTGGACTCGCCCCAGGTGCCGCTGCAAACGAATGCCGCGCCCGCGCAGGTCTTCTTCCAGTTCCGCCAAACCCTTTTCCACCTTGCTGACGTTCATCTCCAGCGCCTCGGCCAGTTGGGCGGGGGCCAGTGCCTCCGAGGCGGCAAATAATAATCCTTCCAGCAACGCCGAAAGGCTCACTTCAGGCAGGTTTTGTGATTCTTCGCTCATGCTATAATTGCTCCGCTCCGTCCAAATTCAGGAAAAAAGAATGAAATTCAACAAAAAACCTATTGTTTTTGCGCTGCTGGCGCTGACTCTTGCCAGCCTGGCCTGCACACTCTTTGTCGGCGGGCCGCAACTGCCAGAAGCGACCATCCCCGTTTCCACCGAGGCGGCTGGCAGCGTGGAGGAACAAATGAATCAGGCGGCCACCGCTGCCGCTTCGAGCGGGGTGATGACGATTTCCATCAGCGAAAGCCAGCTTACTTCGTTGCTGACCTACCGGCTTCAGCAGGAGGCTGACCCCATTTTAACCGAGCCGCTGGTGCTTTTGCGCGACGGGGAAATTCAGATTTATGGCAAGGCGGTGCGCGGAAACTTTCAGGCCAACATTCGCATTGCGCTCGCGGCAACGATTGACAGCGCTGGACGTCCGCAAATTACAGTCACCTCGGTGGATTTAGGGCCACTGCCCGCGCCGGAAGGGCTGAACAACACCATCAGCGCCCTGGTGAACGAGGCGTTTACGGGCGCGCTCGGCCCGGCGGCGCTCGGTTTCCGTCTCGAAAGCATTGTCATCGCCGATGGGGTGATGACGCTGACCGGGCGCGTCAAGTAGGCGATTATACCAACATCCATGCGCCGCACTTTTTTTAGGCTTGCCCCGTTTTTGC
>JAVHNW010000368.1:0-7568 GCA_036169755.1 bacterium
AACAAATTCAGGAACTTTTTTCGGTGCGCGGTCTGGTCAAAAACAAGCGCATTTCTGGGTTTACCTTTGAGCCTTCCTGGCTGGCCTCGCAGCTGGCGGCGCTCTACCTGCCCTGGCTGGCGGCGGGCCTGCTGGGGCGCTGGACGTTTAATTGGCGCCAGACGGCGGTCAATGGGCTGGCGCGGGGGCTGAATCTTTTGCTTTTGCTGGCTTCTCTGGCCGCTTTGCTGGCGACCTACTCCCGTTCTGGGCTGGCGATTACGCTTTTCGCCGCGGGAATGGCTTTTTGGGCGGCGGGAGGTCGAAGCTGGCGGGCGGCCTGGGGCTGGTTTTTGGCCGGTTTCCGCCGCCAGGTGAGCAAAAACCGTTTGGCCGCCGCGCAAGCCGCCGCCGGGCGGCTTTTTCTGCTGCTGGCGGCGATTGCCCTGCTGGCGGCCTGCTCGCTTTTTTTGGCGCGCAAAGGCTATATCTCCCGTCTTTGGACCAGCGATTTTGATACTTTGTGGGGCTATCTGGTGGATGTTTCGCTGGGGCCGCGCGCGGCCTATGCCACGGCGGGTATGGCGGCTTTTGATCGCAATCCCATCAGCGGGGTGGGGCTGGGCGCCAGTGGTTTTTACATCTACCCCAATTTGCCGGATGGCGTGCTGATGGGTGTGCCAGAAATTGCCGGGGCGCTCGCGCCGACTTCGCGCCTGTTCCCCAACCCCAAAAATTTGGTAGTGCGTCTGCTGGCCGAAACCGGGCTGATGGGTTTTGCGCTTTTCACTGCGTTTTGGCTTGGCTTGCTGGCCGATGCGCTGATTTTGCTGCGCCGGGAGGGGCTGGCGCGCGCGCTGGGCCTGGCCGGTCTGTTCACCCTGGCGGCGCTGGCCGCGCAGTCGCTTTCGCAAGATTCGCTGGCGCTGCCCGAATTGTGGCTGAATCTGGGTGTTTTGGCCGGGCTGGGCGCAACAATGACCCATGAAAAAATTTAATTTTCTGGAGCGTATATGATAATTCTTGCTGTTGGTATGCCCCGCGCCGGTTCCGGCTGGCACTATAACATCATCCACGACCTGATGGCGACAAGCGGCTGCGCCGATGCGCGCGCAGTGCGCGCGCAGTTTGGCCTGCAAAATATTTTGACCGAGGTCAATTGCAATATTGGCGTATTGAGCGCCCGGCGGCTGCTGATGGTCACTCGCCCCGCGCTTTTGGGCTACACGTTTGTGATTAAAGCCCATTCGGCGCCGACTGTTTGGGCGCGCGCCCTGGCGCAGGGTGGGCTGCTGCGGATTTTGTATATTTACCGCGACCCGCGCGATGCAATGCTTTCGGCCTTCGATTATGGCCGCCGCGCCGTAGAAAAAGGCCGCCCCAACGCCTTTTCGCCCCTGACAAATTTCGATGAAACGCTGGCCTTCATCACCGAATATGTTGCCGGTTGGGAAAAATGGATGCGGGTCCCCGGTATTTTCAAAACCCGCTATGAAGATTTACTGGCCTGTTATGACGCCGAAATTGAAGGCATTGTCCGCTTTTTGGGGTTGAATTTGCAGGACGAAGCGGTCAAAAAAGTGCTTGACCAGTACCGCCCTGGCGGGCCGGTTCAGGGCCAGCCGGGCACGCACTTCTTCAAGGGGCAGATTGGCCGCTTCCGCCAGCGTTATTCCGCCGAACAGCAGAAAATTTTGCTGGAGAAATTTGGCCCGACCCTGAAAAAGATGGGGTACGAAGATTAAGGCTGCCTAACATTTCTGCAAGGTAAAGCCCCCTCGGTTTTCCCATGGGCAATCGGGTATTATTGATTTTCCTATGAACCGCTCCGATTCTCCCTTTGTTGCTGACTGGTTCGCAATTTCCCTGCGCTGGCTGGTTTTGCTGGGCGTGACGGTTTCCCTCTCCGCCGCCGCCAGCCTGTTTGCCTGGGCCAGCCTGCTGCTGGTAGCGCTCACACTTTGGAATATTGCGCTGACCTGGCTGGCCGGGCTGAATCAGCGTCTGCCGCAGCACCGTTATATCAGCGTGGCGGTGGATTTGGTCATCAGCGCGCTTTTCTTTTGGCTTCAGGGAGGAATTTTCGGCCCGGCTTTTTGGGTTTGCATTCTGCCGCTCATTTCGGGCGCCTTATATTTTGACCTTCCCGGCGGCCTGATTGCCGGGCTGGCGATGGATTTGGCGATTGGCCTCGACGTGGTTTTTCATGGCCCGCAAATGACTTTTCGTCTGATTGTTGGCGGGTTTACCCTCGGCATGGGATTATTTTTCGGCTACATCAGCCAGCAGGTCATCCGCCAATTGCGGTTGATGCGTCAACAGCAAATTGCCAGCCGTGAGCGCGAGCAGCATGGCGAAACTGACCGGATGCGCGCCCTCTTCAAGGTCACCTCCACGCTGACCGCCACGCTGAACTATCGGCGAGTCCTCGACAGCGCCCTCGAGTTGAGTGTCAGCGTCCTGCATGTGGATGATGCCCAATCGGACAAGGAAACGCCGCTGGATGACCGGCTGACCAGCGCTTTTCTATTATTCAACGCCGAGCAGTTGATTGTCGGTTCGTCCCGCCGCTTCACCACCGCCGACCAGCGGCTGACCTTTCCCGCCAAAAATGGCATCCTTGCCAAAAGTATCGAGGAAGGCGAAGCGGTCGTTACGGGCAGCGTTTCCAGCGACCCGGAACTGCGCAGCGTGATGGGCCTGCAAACCTGTCAGTCGGTGTACTGCCTGCCGCTGCGCGTGGGGTTGAGCACGTATGGCGCCCTGATTTATGGACATCCCGAACCGAATTATTTTATCTCCGACCGCTGCGATGTTCTGAACATGCTGGCCCAACAGGCCACCATCGCCATCCAAAATGCCAGGCTTTACCAGGATCTGTCGGACGAAAAAGAACACATGGCCGAGGCCCAGGAAGAAGCCCGCAAAAAATTGGCCCGCGACCTGCACGATGGCCCGACCCAATCGGTGGCGGCGATTGCCATGCGTGTCAACCTGGTGCGCCGCATGTTGGAACGCGACCCCAAGTCGGTGGTGGACGAGTTGGAAAAAGTTGAAGACTTGGCGCGCCGCACCACCAAAGAAATCCGCCACATGCTGTTCACCCTGCGCCCGTTGGTGCTGGAATCGCAGGGCCTGATTCCGGCCCTGCAGGCGATGGCCGACAAAATGAAGGAAACTTTCGGCCAGGAAGTTATCATTCAGGTCAACCAAAAACTGGCTGATGACCTGGAAATGGGCAAAAAAGGCATCATCTTTTACCTGGCCGAAGAAGCCGTCAACAACGCCCGCAAACACGCCCAATCGCCGCAAATTTTTATTCGGCTGGCGACTGTCCCCAAAGAACCCGAAATCGCCTGGCTGCAAATTGCCGATAACGGCGTGGGCTTTGACGTAAAAGCCGTCACCGCCACCTACGACCAGCGCGGCAGCCTGGGCATGGTCAATTTGCGCGAGCGCACCGAACTCGTCAACGGCCTGCTCCAAATTGATTCAGCGCCCGGCAAAGGCACGCGCGTCAACGTCTACATTCCCCTCAGCGAAGAAGCCGCCGATAAACTGCATCATGGCCTCGCCCGCGACTGAAAGCCCTCATGCCGCTCATCCAAAATTTTCACTACTTTGCCCACAACGAACAGGATTTTTCCCGCCCGGCGGTCATTTTGCTGCACGGCGCGGGTGGAAACCACCTCTACTGGCCGCCGGAACTGCGCCGCATGCCCGGTCAGCGCCTCTACGCCCTCGACCTGCCGGGGCACGGAAAATCGGGCGGCATCGGGCGCCACGCCATCGCCGAATATGCGCAGGATGTGCTGGAATTTCTGGACGCAATCAAGGTTCGCAAAGCCATTTTCGTGGGACATTCGATGGGTGGAGCGATTGCCCTGCACCTGGCGATTCATCACCCCAGCCGGACGTTGGGCCTGGCGCTGGTCGCCAGCGCTCCCCGCCTGCACGTTTCCCCGCTGCTGATGGAAAATAGCGCCGCCCCGGCCACCTTCCCGCTGGCAGTCGAGGCCGTGATTAAATGGTCATTCAGCCTGCAGGCCGATGCGCGTCTGCGCGAAACCGCCCGTCAGCGCCTGGCCGAAGTGCGGCCATCCGTCTTGCACGGCGATTTTTTGGCCTGCGAAACGTTTGATGAAAGCGGCGCGTTGGGACGAATCAAAGCCCCCACATTTATCCTGTGCGGCACCGAAGATAAAATGACCCCGCTGCACCTCAGCGAACAAATGCAGCGCCGCATCAAAAATTCTCTGCTGCAAAAAATTGACGGCGCCGGTCACATGCTGATGCTGGAAGAACCGGCGCGGGTTGCCAGCCTGCTGCAAATCTTTTTGGACGGGATTGTCTACCAGCCGGGAGCGCTTTAAAAAAGTTTTTGCAAAATGGGCAAAGCCGCTTCAACCGCGCGGGCGCGATGGCTGAGGCGGTTTTTTATTTCTGCGGGCAGCTCGGCCATGGTTTGGCCCAGTTCCGGCAAAAAGAAGATGGGGTCATAGCCAAAACCGCCGCCGCCGCGTTCTTCAGGGATGATTTCCCCCTCGCAGCGGCCCTCGGCGAAGGAGATTGGCCCGCCCGGCGCGAGAAGCGCCACCGTGGCGCGAAAACGCGCCAGCCAGGGGCGAGGCTTTCCGCGCAGATTCGCCAGCAGAAACATGCGCCGGTCGGCGTCCGATGCGCCCGCTTGAGGGGCGTAGCGCGCCGAGTACAGCCCCGGCGCCCCGCCGAGCGCGTCCACCTCCAGCCCAGAATCATCTGCCAGGCAGGGCAGGCCGCTGGCGGCGGCGTAGGCGCGGGCTTTTTTGGCGGCGTTTTCGGCGTAGGTCTGGCCGTCTTCCTCCACCTGAAGCGTCAGCCCCAGCCCGCGCGGGGTGACGAGTTCCAGCCCGAGCGGGGCGAGAATTTGTTGAATTTCGCGGATTTTGCCGGGGTTTTCGGTGGCAAGCAGTAGTTTTTTCATGGCAGGTTTTCCAGGGCGGCGCGCAGGTTGCGCTGATAGCCGCTCCATTTGGCGCGTTTGAGTGGGCTGTTTTTGAATTTTTGGGCGAAAGTTTCCGGGGTTAATTTCAGTTCGGCGCGTAAATCTGGCAGGGGCAGGCCGGGGCGCGGGGCGAAGGCTGGGTCACCGGCGGCGGGGGCGAAGCGCAAATTCCAGGGGCAAACCATCTGACAAATATCGCAGCCGAAAATCCAGTTTCCCATTTTGGGGCGCAGCTCGGCGGGAATTTCACCTTTGTTTTCAATGGTCAGATATGAGAGGCAGAGGCGGGCGTCAAGTTTTCGCCCCGGTAAAAGTGCGCCGGTGGGACAGGCTTCGATGCAGCGGGTGCAGCTGCCGCAGTGGTCGCTTTCAAAGGGTGGGTCGGGCGGCAGGGGCAGGCCTAGCAAAATTTCGGCCAGCAAAAAGTAGGAGCCGCGCTGTGGGGCGATGAGGCAGCTGTTTTTCCCGGCCCAGCCCAGCCCGGCGCGCTGCGCCAGGTCGCGTTCCAGCAGGGGGCCGGTGTCGCTGTACCAGCGATTGGGGATGGGGCGCCCGGTTTTTTCTTCGAGGAAGGCGACCAGCGCCTGCAGGCGCGGTGGCAGGCTGAGGTGGTAGTCGTCGCCCCAGGCGTAGGCGGCCACACGCCCGACCGGGGCGGAGGTTTTTTCTTCAGCGGGGAGGTGATTCGGGCTGAAGTAGGGGACGCCCAGCACGAGGATGGATTCGCATTCGGGCAGGATTTCGCGCGGGTTGGCGCGGCGCTGAAGGGCGCGTTCTGCTGCCAGGTAGTTCATCCCGGCGTGGAATTCATCCGCCAGCCAGCGTTGATAGTTTTCAAAATGGGGCGGGGGTTCTGGCGTGGTAATGCCCGCCAGTTGGAAACCCAACTGACGGGCATGATTTTTGAGCGCCTGGGCCAATTCGGCGGGCGTCATTGCACGATGATGATGACCGAGAAGTATTCGCCGAAGGCGTAGCCGTTGTTGTTGTACAGCCGCCAGTAGCCGCGGTAGGTGCCGGGCTTGGTGGGAGCGGTCAGTTTGAGCGAGATTTCGGCTTCCTGGTTGGAGAGCACTTCCTGGCTGATGTAGCTATCCTGCCCGCCGATGCGGTCGCCGTAGCCGTAGCGGATGGTGTACGCGCCCGTCCAGGTGCAGGAGCCGATGTTTTTGACGCGCCAGGTTTTTTCAAAGGCCTGGCCGGGAGTCATGAGGGTGTTGTCGGGGACGGAGGCATCGGCCACCCAACTGGAGTTATCGCAGATGTTGATGGTGGGGGTGGCGCTAAAGGCCGGGGTGGAGCTTGCCGTGGGCGCCGCCGGGGTGAAGGTTTGTGAGGGGGTGGGGGTGAAGGCGGCGGCGGTTTGAGTCACCTCGGCTACGACGGTTTGGACGGCGGCGGTTTGGATGGCGTTAACATCCACCGGGGTGGCGGTGGGGCTGGCCTGGGCGGGCGAACAGGCCGCCAGCAGCAGGCTGAAAATCAGAACGGGGAACAGGAAAGTGGTTTTCATTGGTTTCGTCCTTGTGAGACGTTCACATTATTTGACCACGATGTAGACGACAAAATCGCCGCCGAAAGGTTTGCCGACATCGTCAAACCAGGCGTAGTGGGCCACATATTCGCCCGGTTTGCTCGGCGCCTGAAGCAGGACGGTGATTTCGATGATGTCGCCGGGCTTGACGAATTTGCTGGCGTCCAGTTTGATTTTGTACGAGTCGCGCGTTAATTCGGCGGGGCCAGCCCAGGGCAGGAAGGAGAAGCCATCATCCCAGGTGCAGGTGCCGGTGTTTTGTATGCGCCAGGTTTTGTAAAATTGGTCGCCAGCGACTAGTACCGTGCCGTCTGGGATGGTGACATCCCCCAGGAAGGCCGAGTTTTTGCAGAGCGGCCCGGCGCTGCCGCCAGTCTGACCGGCGGGGGTGACGCTGGGAATGGCCGTCAGCCCGGGCAGGCTGGTTTGGCCGGGCAAAAGTGCCAGGGTGGGGCTGGCGGCGATTCCGCCCAGGGCCAGGGTGGGGCTGGCTTCCAGCACCAGCGAAAGTGTCGGGCTGGCTCCCGCGGTCACTTGCACCAACGGCGCCTGGGTTGGCGCGCTGGTGGCAGTGGGCGGCAGGGTTGGCGTGGAAAGCGAGGCGATTTCTGTCAGTTGGGCGCGGGCGGTTTCTGCGGCAACGGTGTAGACTGCGGCTATATCCTGTGGGGTGGGTGTGGCGGCGGGCGCCTGTCCCAGCGTGCAGGCGCTCATCAGCAGGGCGGCCAGCCCCAGCGAAAGTTTGGCGAAGATATTTTTTGTGAGCATAGAACCTCCAGATTTCGGTGATTATATCGTAAGGCTTTACTGGCACGTCCAGTTGAAGATGACCCGTTCCATTTCGGCGTTGTTGGGAATGTCAATGTACAGGGCGATTTTTCGGTCGACGCCCTGTACGGCACCCGGTTTGAGAATCCAACTCCAACTGATGATTTTCTTGCCCGCGTCTGGGAAGTTTAACTTGCCGCCTTCGGGTTTGGCGCCATCGTAGGGGTATTGATTCCAGTGATAGCGGACTTCGCCCGGCCCGTTGACTGAGACGGTGGCGGTGAGGGTGTAGGTGGCGCCGCC
>JAVHNW010000369.1:0-7516 GCA_036169755.1 bacterium
GTCAAAAATGGGAACACCCACCAGCAAAATGGGAATAAACCAGGTGGAGCCTTGCGGCGCCTGAGGTGGCGTATACAAAATCCCGATGGCCGCCAGCAGGAATCCCAATGTTTGCGCCCCAGAATCGCCCAAAAAGGAATGCGCCGGGGTGATGTTGACCAGGTACAGGCCCACACAAATACCGAAGAGCAGCGCGCTAACCTGCGCCAGCGCGGATTGTCCGGCGGCAAGCGAGAAGAGCGCAAAAAAACCGGCGGCGATGGCCGCCAGTCCCGCCGAAAGGCCGTCCATGCTGTCGGTCAAGTTGAAGGCGTTGACGATGCCCACCAGCCAAAAAAGGGTCACTCCGGCGTTGAGCCAGTGAATCAGCGGCGCGGGGAGTTGCGCCACGAACACGTCAAAAAAATTGACAGAGATTCCGCCCCACAACAGCAGCAGGCTGGCTGCGCCCTGCCCGCTGAATTTTTGCGCCGCCGAAAAGCCGAAGCGGTCATCGAGCAGGCCGAAAATAAAAATAATACTGGCTGCGCCCAAAAGTAAGACAATTTCTTTTTGCCACAGGCCAAACACGGTCAGCAAAATGGGCAGGCAAATCATCAAAATAATTCCACCGGCCAGCGGGGTGGGCGCGCTGTGGCGTTTGTGCGGCGAGGAGCCTGGAATATCCATCAGCCCCGTGCGGCGCGCCAAAAAAATTGCCAGCGGGCTGGCCGCCAGGCTGAACAGGATGCTGGCCGCGATGACGATGCTAAATTTTGCCACGAAGGAAGCCAAGAATTGGAGCGGCATCAAATCTCCCTTATGAAAAAAGGTCTCCAAAATGGAGACCTTTTAGGGTGGCTGACGGGGGTCGAACCCGCAACATCTTGATCCACAGTCAAGTACTCTGCCATTGAGCTACAGCCACCATCTTGAAAGCCCGCCGATTATATCATAAAGCCCAGATAGAAAAATCAAAATCGGCGTGGCGCAAACCTTTGGTTTGCGGCGCAAGCCGGAGACTTGCGCTACCTAAAACAGCCTGCCGGAGAAAATGAGAAAACCAAAACTGACCAGGTGGAAGGTGAGCATTATCGATGCGGCGCGCCACTTCCAACTTGCGCTGTTTAACAGGCGGTTGTTGCGATAGCGCCGGTTGAGCCAGTCGGTCAGGAACAATATTCCGCCGTGATACAGGCCGTAGACGATGTAGTGCGCCTCCAGCCCATGCCAGACGCCCATCAGCCCCATCGAAAGAAAGTAACCCAGGTAGGCCGCCGTGAAGCGGTTTTTGAACCATTTTCCTCTGACGGAGGCAAAGACAAAGCGATTGTAGACAAAATCGCGGAACCAAAATGAAAGGCTGATGTGCCAGCGATTCCAGAAATCGCGCAGGTCACGCGCCAAAAAGGGGCGCGCAAAATTTTCAGGCGGGTGGATGCCGAAGAAATGGGCAAAGCCCAGCGCAAAGGCGCTGTATCCGGCAAAATCAAAAAACAGGTAAAAGGTATAGGCGTACATGTACGAAAGTGTTTGCCAAAGGCCCGCGCCAGAAAGCGCATCCAGCCAATAGCGTTGGATGAGCGCCGCCAAAATGAATTTGTACAAGAAGCCACGAAAAATACGTTCCACCCCGCCATCCAAATCGGCCAGCCATTCTGCGCGCGTGCGCTCGCGCCGCCAGTCTTGCCCAAAGCGCTGAAAACGGTCAATCGGCCCGGAGGAGATGGTGGGGAAAAACAGCAAAAAGGCGCCGTATTGCGCCAGCGGCAGCGACTGGATGACGCCATCCTGAATGCCAAAAATCACCTCCAGGCTGCGAAAGGTGATGTACGACAGCCCGGCAAAAACCAGCGGATGATTTGGGGCCAGTTTTCCCGCCAGCAGCGGCAGCAGGCTTAACGTCAGCGCCAGGTAAAATGCCGGGCGGCGCAGCCCTTTGGCGCGCGCCCACAGAAAAAACTTCGCGTTCAGCGCTTGCGCCGCTGTGTATAGTATCAGCAGCAAGAATTTATTTTCAGCCGGGTTCCATGTCGCGCCGCGCCAATATTGAAGCGCCAGCATCCCCAGCCCGCCAATCACCAACCAGAAGCGGGTGAAACGCTTCAGCCAGCCCAGCGCCAGGACCGGAATCAGCGCGTACAGCGCTACGCCAAAATACAAAAAACTGGCGTAGGGAATCATGCCAGCGCCTCGGCCAATTTTCGCCGGTCAGCCTTGCCGTTGGCGGTCAGTGGAAATTGCGCCAGGAAGACAAACTTGCGCGGAATCATATAGTCCGGCAGGCGCTCGCCCAACTCGCGCTTCAGCGCCCGGCTGATTTCAAAATTTGAGCCGGAGGGCGCCTGCCGTAAAATCACAAAGGCCGCCAAAAATTCGGCTCTACCGTTTTTGAGAACCGGCAAAACCACCGCATCGCGCACCCTCTCCAGCGCCTGCAAATTGGACTCAATGTCGCCAATTTCAATGCGGTAGCCGTGCAGTTTGATTTGAAAATCGGCCCGCCCATCGAAAAACAGCCAGCCATCGGCAAAATGTCCCAGGTCGCCGGTGTGGTAGGCGCGCAGCCCGTCCATTTCATGGAAGGAATGGGCGGTCAACTCTGGCTGATTAAGATAGCCCGCGCTGACGTTTTCTCCGGCGATGATGATTTCGCCGCGCTCCCCCGCTTCAACGGGCAGGCCATCCCTGAAAATCAGGATGCGGCTGCCGGGTTTGGGACGTCCCACTGGCAGCGGCGCATACTTTGCCAGAATGGCCTCGTCAACTTTGAGCGAGGTGGTCGCCACAGTCGCCTCGGTCGGCCCGTAGGTGTTCCATACTTCGGCGGCGGGAAAACGCTTCAGCAGGCTGGCCGCTACTTCGGGCGCCAGCGTTTCGCCGCAGAACCAGAATTTGCGAATCTCTGGCATTAACTCGGCCTGGAAGCGCGGTTCGGCCAGGCAAAGCTGCGCGAAGGAGGGCGTGGAAACCCACACGCTGACGGCGGATTGGCCCAACGCGCTGAATATTTTTTTGGGTTCGGCAATGGTTTCGCGGTTCAGGCTGAAGAGTGTGCCGCCGCTGCTCAGGCTGGAATACAAATCCATCACCGACAAATCGAATGAAAAGGGCGCCTGGTTGAGAAAAACTTCCTGCGCGGGCCGAAACTGCTGCTCGGCCTGAATCCAGCCGGTAAAACTTTCCAGCGCGGCGCGGGTGATGACGACCCCTTTTGGCGCGCCGGTGCTGCCCGAAGTGAAAATGATGTACCAGGGCGAATCCGGACTCAGCCGGACGGGCTGAAAATTTTCGGCGGGGTCGCTGCTCCAGGCGTGGATTTTTTCCGGCGTCAGCAAAAGCGCCGCGCCGCTGGCCTGCAAAATCGCCCGAACTCGTCCTTCGGGCAGGGATGAGTCGAGCGGAATGTAGGGATGCCCGGCCTTGACGCAGCCCAAAAAGCCAATCAGCATTTCTGGTTCTTTGTGGCCGAAAACCGCCAGCGGCTGATTGTTTTCGCCTAATTGCTGACGAAGTCTTTGCGCCAGCGCGTTGGAACGCTGAAAAAGTTCGGCGTAGCTCAGGCGGGTTTCGCCGCTGATGTGCGCCAGGCGCTGCGGCGCGAGACGCTGCCACTGGTCAATTTGTTCGAGCAGGGTCATGGCTCAAAACCCCTGATAGATAAAATCGGGCGCGGAAAAATCGCCCCGCCCGTACATTGCCACCAGCGCCGCCAGAATGAGCAGGTAGTACAGGCTGAGAAAAATTTGCCTGACCCAAAAAAATTGCCAGATTTGTTGGATGCGGCGCATGGTCAGCGGGTTTCCGTCAGGCGGCTGGCGATGTAGGTGATGATTTTGCCGGGGGTGGCCCACTGCTCGCGTTCCACCTGGCCGGGTGTGATTTCCAGGCCAAGCTTTTCAGAGAGCGCCACCATCAGTTCCATCGAGCCGAAGGAGTCCAGCACTTTTTCGCCGAACAAATCCAGGTTCAGGTTGCGGCGCACTTCGTCTGTTTCGGTCACTTTTTCCAGCTCGGCCAGCACAATTTCGTCAATGTTCATGGGTATCCTATTTTTGATGATAAAAAGCGTCCAGCGCCTGATTGACGTACATCCAGCCGGTCAGGCTGGGGTGTGAGGTGCGGTCCACGCTGAAAGTTGTATCGCCATCGAGGGCGTGAAAATCCACCAGGGTGACGGCGTAAGGCGCAACGGCGGCGGAGAGTTTTTCATAGTAAAGGGCCTGCGCCTGGCGCGAAATTCCCAGCGCTTCGAGAAAAGGCGCATTCAGCGGGCGGCTGAGCAGCAGCGGCCTGGCGCCCAGCTCGCTCAAAATTTTCAGCAAAATATCGAGGTCTTGCCACTCTTTGGCGTTGTTCAGGCTGGCGATAAATTCTGCATCACCAGCGCCGGGCGCGATGGGCTGGCTCAAAAGCGGCTGATACTCTTCCAGCCAAAGTTGATTGTCGAGGCCGTAGGGGTTGTTGTTAGAAAATTCGGCCTGTTCTTTGCGGGTTTTTTGAAGCCAGGCCGTCCAATTAATGGTGGCCGGGCGCGGCTCGCCCGCCGCCTCCAGATGTTTTTCGCGCAGTTCCTGCAGGCTGGCGGCGTGGTCTTGCAGGTTGAGAATGCTGGTTTGCAGGCGTCCCAGCGGCCAGGCCAGGCTGAAGAGCAGCTGGTCGGTGGGCGAATTTTCTGCCAGGCGGCTGACGGAAAATTGCAGCAGCGGGTCATCGCTCAGCGAGCCGGGGTACTGCGCCATGCGGTTGGCGGCCAGCGCGCGGGTGGCGCGGCTGAGCGCCGGGTTGAAAATCAATGCGTAAGCGTGCAGCCGCGAAAAATTTCCGTTGTAATATTCCTGGCTTAAAGCGGGCAACAGGAAGAGCGAAGGTGTGAATGAAATGACGACTTTTTTGCCGCGCAGCTGTGGGCCGAGTGCGGCCAGCGCCTGGGCAATCGTCAGCGCGTTGGCCGCGGGTTTCGCCACCTGAAAAACCATGAACCCGGTGGGGTATTTGCGAAAAAAGACCCGCGCCTGGTAGCGCAGGTTTCCCTGGGTAAGTTCGGAACTGCCGTAAACCAGCAGCAAATCGGAGTAGGGCAGGGCGGCGCGCTGGAGGACGCTTCCGGCGTAGGCCTGCTCGCTTTTGGCGGCGGCCAGGGCGTGAATGGCGCGGTTTTCCTGCTGACGGGCAAAGCGCTCGCCTGCCAGCAGGAGGATGAGCAGCAGGCCAATTGCCAGCGCCGCCGCCAGCAGATGGGGTGTTTTCTGCATGGCGTTTACTGGCTGGCGAGAATGGCAGCGATGGCGGCGGCGGCTTGCGCGCGGCTGACGGTCTGCTGCTGGCCGGTTTTCAAATCCTTCAGCGTGACTTGCCCGGCGGCGGCTTCCTGCGGGCCGACAACCACCGCCACGCGGATTCCCATGCGGTCGGCAAATTTGAATTGTTTGGGCAGTTTGGCCGGTTCGGGGTAGGCAACCACATTCAGCCCGGCGGCGCGCAGCGCGGCGGCCAGAGAAAAAGCCTCCAGCCAGGAGGCTTCATCAAAAATCGTCACCAGCGCCGGAGCGGGCGAAGGTGTGAAGGGCGGCAGGAGGCCTTTTTCTTGAAGGATGATTCCAATTACCACGTCGCCCATGGCGAATCCTACGCCCGAAAGCGCTTCGCCGCCGACATCGGCCAGCAGCTTGTCGTAGCGTCCTCCGCCCAAAATGGCGCGGCGCAGCGAGCCGGAAACATCGAAGGCCTCGAAAACCGTGCCGGTGTAGTAGAGCAGCCCGCGCATGATGTTCGGGTCGAATTTGACGTATTCGTCCACGCCGAGCGCTTTCAGGGCGCGGAAGAGGCGCACCAACTCGTCAGATTGCTGCCATAAATCGAAGTTGGCGAGGATTTTCTCCAGGCCATCCAGTTGATCCTGGCGGAGGCCGTTTTCCAGGGCGTAGCTTTCCCAGACTTCGGGTTTCATCTTTCCGCGGCGATCCACCAGCCCGGAGACGAAGAGCCGCTGTTCGGCGGCGATGCCCAGCGCGTCAAATTGAGAATCCATCAGGCGGCGGTTGTTGACGAGGATGACGGCCTGCTGCGGAGTCAGCCCGGCCAGTTTGAGAAAGGTGGCGGCGATGGCGATGATTTCGGCATCGGCTTCGGGCGAGTTGACGCCGAGCATGTCCACATTCCACTGGAAGAATTCGCGGGTGCGGCCTTTTTGGGGTTGTTCATAGCGCCACATTGGGCCGAACTGCCACCAGCGCAGCGGAAAGGTCAATTCGCCCTGGCGTTTGGCGACCATGCGCGCCAGCGAGGGCGTCAGTTCGGGGCGCAGGGTGATTTTATCGCCGCCCCGGTCGGCAAAAACGAAGGATTGTTTTTCGACCAACTCCTCGCCAGATTTGGCGGCGTACAGGGCGATGGTTTCAACGTAGGGCGATTCCCATTCCTGGTAGCCGAACAGGCTGGCAGCCTGGCGCACTGTTTGGTAAAGGTAGTTGCGCACAGCCAGGTCTTCGGGGTAGAACTCGCGCATGCCTTTGACGGCGGGGATGCTGTTTTTGGCGGCCATAAGAGACTCCCTGGGGTGTCTCAAAATTCAGTGGCTGAATTTTGAGACGGATTTGGTATAATTTTGGAAATGGATGAATTTTACAGACAGGAGAGCGTGGAATGAAAATTAATTTTCAAGAAACCAGCAAAGACTTGCTCGTGCGGATTGACATTCACGAAAAATATGGTTCGCGCAACATTGACCAGTGGAATTTGGAAGTGCTCAATCCCCAGCCGGGTTTTGATATTTTGGACGTGGGCTGCGGCGCGGGCAAGCAGTGTTTTCTTTACAGCGATTATACCAAAGGGCAGGCGCGCATCGTTGGCGGGGATGTTTCGCAGGAACTGCTGGAGAAGGCGCGCGTCAGGCTGGCTGAGCGCGGCGATGCAAACATCGAATTTCAGTTTTTGGATTTTAACCAGCCTTTTGCTTTTGCCGATAATCGCTTCGATTTTCTCTCCAGCGCTTTTGCAATTTACTACGCTGCAGATTTGCAATTTACCTTTGGCGAGGCCAGGCGCGCGCTGAAGCCGGGCGGCAGGCTCTTCGTCACCGGGCCGCTGCCAGAAAACAAGCAGATGTTCTACGACATCATCAGCGAGGCTTCCGGGCAGGCCATTCCGCTTATGCCGGGGTCGAGCCGCTTTAAGGGCGAAATTTATCAGACGATTGAAAAGCTCTTTTCCAAAACCGAACTGCTGACTTTTGAAAACCCGCTCACTTTTCCGCAAGTTGCGCCGTTTATGGCGTATGTCCGCGCTTCGATGAGCGAAGACCGCAAGTTGTGGACGAGTATGTTCAGCGGGAAAGAGGAGTTCGAGGCGTTAATGGCGAAAATCGAGGCGGTGGCCTCACGCTGGTTTGCGCGCGATGGGAAATTGGTGATGACGAAGGTGGTCGGGGGAATTTTGGCCGTGAAATAGCCGAATGGTCAAATGTCGAATAACGGAATCTTCAAACAACGGAAACCCCTATAAATTTTATCGCAGTCGCGTTTTATTAATGGGCGCA
>JAVHNW010000370.1:0-7516 GCA_036169755.1 bacterium
GGGGTTCAGGCGGCGGCAGGCGCATCCGATTCGGCAGGCGCAGGGCCGAGGCCCAGGTCAACCTGGTCTTCCATGCGCATTTGGCCGCGCAAAAAAGCGCCTTCTTCGGTGACGAAGGAAGTGGTGACCACGTCGCCCCAGACGCGGCCTGTGGCGCGGATTTCAAGTTTTTGGGCGGTGATATTACCTTTGACCGCCCCGGCAACGATTACGGCAGCGGCGCGCACGTTTTCGCAGGTGACGCGGCCACTTTCGCCAACGACCAGCATTCCTTTGAGCGCAATCTGGCCTTCAAAGACGCCCTCAATACGCACGCCGCCCGCGCCGGAGATTTTACCTTCCCAGATGAGGCCGGGGCCGAGTACCGAGGTGATGCGTTCCACCGCCTGGACGGCAGGCGCGGGGGAAGCGGAAGAGGAAGCGGGGTTTCGTTTGAACATGGCGGTATTTTATCATCTTCCCGCCGCACTTATTTTTCGTTGTTGGCCGCTTCGCGCCGGGGATCCATCACGCCCATGATGTTGTAGCCGCTGTCCACGTACAAGATTTCGCCGGTGGTGTGGGCGGCCATTTCGGAGCAGAGAAAAACTGCCGCATTGCCGCAATCTTCGGTGGAAACGTTTTCGCGCATGGGGGCCATATCGGCGTAACTTTTGTACATGTCGCGGAAGCCGCTGACGCCCATCGCCGCCAGGGTGCGAATCGGCCCGGCAGAAATGGCGTTGACGCGAATTCCCTGCGGGCCAAAATCCGCCGCCAGATAGCGGGTGCTGGCTTCCAGCGCGGCTTTGGCAACACCCATCATGTTGTAATTGGGCGCAACCTTGACCGCGCCGTAATACGTCAGCGTCAGGAAGGCTCCGCCGCGGCGCATCAACGGCTGAAAGGCGCGCGCCAGCCCGACCAAGGAGTAAACGCTGATGTCGAGCGCCAGGTGAAACCCGGCGCGGCTGGTATTGTAAAAATAGCCCTGAAGTTCGTCCTTGTTGGCAAAGCCAATTGAATGCACCACGATGTCAATTTCGCCAAAGTGCGCTTTGGCTTTTTCGGCCACCGCGGCAATTTGCTCGTCCGAGGCGACATCACATTCTTCGACAAATTGCACATTCAATTGTTCCGCCAGAGGTTTGACCCGTTTGGCGAGCATTTCGCCCGCATAACTAAAACCCAGGTTGGCGCCTTCACGCGCAAAGGCCTGGGCGATGCCCCAGGCGATGGATTTGTCATTGGCAAGACCAAAAATTAAGGCGTTTTTTCCGCTCAGTAAACCCATGATTATTTCCTCCGAGTTGATTGGTAGTGGATGGCTTTCACCTGTAAAACCCTCGCGTGGGCAAATCGTCACGCCAGCCCGGAAAACTGCGCGCGTCACTTCAGATGATGCGTGTCTCCAATCACATCCACCTGCCAGCGATGCTTTTGCGGCTGGTAGCGAAAACAGGAAAAGGAAGTATTTTCCAGCCGAAAGCGCGCGCCCTGAAAATTGGGCTGGGGCGCAATACCAAGAATGGCGTACAGGGCCATGTTCAAAATTGCCCCGTGCGAGGTGACGAGATAACGCGCGGGCGGGCGCTGGAGGATTTTGTGCAGGGCTTCCCCGGCGCGCAGATAAAGCGCCCAATCGCCCTCGCCGGTTTCAGCCACCGCCTCATAGGGATTCATAAACGAGGGGTCGGGGTAATACGCCTGCACTTCCTCCCAGGTCATGCCAGAACGTTTGCCGTTGTCGCGCTCCATCCAGAGCGGCTCGGTTTCGATGACGGGAATTTTCAAGGCAGCGGCGATGATTTTTCCGGTTTCCAGGGCGCGAGTCAGCGGGCTGGAAATCAGCGCGTCAAAAGTTATGCCAGCGCTTTGCCATCTTTCGGCCAGGGCGCGCGCCTGAGCGCGGCCCTTCTCCGAAAGCGGATAGTCGCTCTGGCCTTGCAGCCGATTTTCGGCATTGCCCGTCGATTCACCGTGACGAACAAAAGTAAGGTGGTAAACCAGTTCGTTGGTCATTGTTTTCCTGTAAAATCGGAGGTGTCTGGCTGCGAAGCCTACTTTTTTAGCAAATAAATGGGCCGCCCTTTGACCTGCTGAAAAATATAGCCAACATACACGCCGATGAATCCCAGCAAAATCATAATCACCCCGCTGGCAATCAGCATGACCGCCATCAGCGAACTCCAACCGGGGGCAATCGTCACATGCGCGGGTTTGGCGACAAAAATATACAAGACATAGGCAATTTGCGCCGCCGCCAGAAAAATAAAAATGCCCCCCACGCTCAGCCCAATGTACAAAGGCAGAAGTGAAAAAGAGAAAATCGCGTCCGAGGCCAGGCGCAGCATTTTAGCCAGCGAATATTTTGAGCTTCCCGCCAGGCGTTTGGGTTCGTGAAAGGGCAGAATCACGCTTTTGTAGCCCATCCAGGCAATCATGCCGCGTAAAAAGCGGTGATATTCGGGCATGGTTTTCAGCGCGTCAACTGCCTGGCGCGACATGGCGCGAAAATCGGCGGCGCCAGGTTCGATGCGCGTACCGCTGATGCGGTTAATCAACCGGTAAAACGCCGTCGAGGTGGCCGACTTGAAGGAGAATCTTTGGTCGGCTTCGATGCGCTGCGCCTGCACAATATCGTAACCCTGCTCGAAGAGCGCAATCATCTCCGGCAAAAGTTCCGGCGGATGCTGGCCGTCACCATCCATCGAGATGACCAGGTCGCCCTCGGCGTGGTCAAGCCCAGCCGTCAGCGCGGCCTGGTGGCCGAAGTTGCGGCTGAGGCTGAGCAAGCGCACCCGGCTGTCAGCCGCCGCCAGGCCTGCCAGCGAGCGCTCCGTCTCATCCGATGAACCGTCATTGACGTAGTAGAGTAGAAAATCGTGCGGAAGCGCATCCAGGGTTTGGCGCAGGCGCAAATGGGTTCGCTCCACCACCCCGGCCTCGTTGTAGACGGGAATGACGAGCGCGATGAGGAAACGTTTTTTAACGGGCATACCGTGAGTTTCAGCCACTGAAATTGCTCACAATTCCACCCCGTGATTTTCCTTCAAAATGGACAGCGCGCGGGCCGCTTCGGCGCTGATTTTTTCTGCGCTCCAGCCCAGGCTTTCGCCCATAATGGCGGCGATTTCCATCAGCGCGGGACGGGTGAGGCCGCCCAGCCAGGCCAGGGTGGAGCGGCGCAGGAGGAGGTCTTCCACGTGGACGGCTTTTTCCCGCTCGACGAGGAAGCGCACTTCGCCGCGAGTCCAGCCGGGCAGCCGAGTCAGCGTCTCGGCGCTGGTCGCCTGAACAAATTGAGCAACTTCCAGCGCGCGCGTCCCATAGCGTTCAAATAAGTTGCGCGGGATGAAATCGCCCAGGCCGGTTTCATCGGCAATTTTTTTGATGATTTCAATTTGAGCCAGGCCCAGGCGCGGATAGTTTTTCCCGCCGCCGACAGCCAGCGACTGAGTCCCGGCGCGGCGTTCCCGCTTCAGCCAGGCCAGCGCCCGGTCAGTCACCTGCTCGCTGAAGGCGCGGTAACTGGTCCATTTGCCACCGACCAGCGAGTAGACCGGAATTTCCCCGCTTTTATCTTCCTTGATACTGTGGTCGCGGGTAATTTGGCCGGTGGTTTTGGCCTGCATAAATTCCAGCGGGCGCACGCCCGAAAAACGGAAGACGACATGCTCGGCCCCAACCTGAATGCCGGGAAAGACGCGCGAAACCAGGTCGAAAAAATATTGTTCTTCGGCGGGGCTGCAGCGCGCTTCGTCGGGGTTTTCGATGGGGATATCGCTGGTGCCGATGATGACGCGCTCGTGGAAGGGAAAAATCAGGACGATGCGGCCATCCTTGTTTTCAAAGAAAAATTCATTTTTGCCGATGGCCTGGCGCAGCTGCGGATGATTCAGCACCAGATGTGAGCCTTTGGTGCCGCCGATGTAGCGTTTTTGTGCGCCAAGTGAGCGGTTGACCGGGTCAATCCACGGCCCGGCGGCGTTGATGATGAGTTTGGGCTGGCTGGTGAAAGTTGAGCCGGTCAGTTCATCGCGCAGGGTCACTTCCCCGTTTTGGGCGCCGACAAAGGAAAGATAATTGAGCGCCCTGCCGCCATCCGCCTCGCCATCCAGAATCAATTCCACCACGTAGCGCTCTGGGCTGAGAATTTGGCCGTCGTAGTAGGTGGCCGTAAACTGGATGTCTGACGCCAGCTGCGGGTATTTCTCCAGCGATTTGGCGCGCCCTTCAAACTTGTGCGGCGGGACGGTTTTTTGGGCGCGGGTGAAGGCGTCATAAAAAATCAGCCCAATTTTGATGACGATGGCGCCGCGCTCGGCGGGTTTATCGAGCAGGTTTAGGAATTTGAAAGGCGCATTCAGCAGGCCCGAAAAAATTTTGAACATCGGCACAACGGTTGGCAGCGGGCGCACCAGGTGCGGGGCATTTTCAATCATGCGATTACGCTCGCGCACGGCCTCGCGCACCAACCGAAATTCGCCATTTTCAAGGTAGCGAATTCCGCCGTGCGCCATGTGCGAGGAAGCCGAGGAGGCGCCGGAGCAAAAATCGCCCCGGTCAATCAGCGCTACGTTCACGCCGTTCAAAGCCAGGTCGCGGAATGTTCCCGCGCCGTTGATGCCCGCGCCAATAATCAGCACATCAGGCGATTTCATTTGGAGGGAGGCCAGGGTTTCGGTTCGGTTCATGCAATTATTTTACGCCCAAAATAACTAAAAACAGGTAAAATGCTGCCTGCCTGGCGCCCCCCCACACACAAGCAGCCAGAACAAAAAAGGAGAGACGATGAGCGATTTAACAAAAGTTGAGGACGGACAGGTTGTTTCGCTGGAATACAGCCTGACGGTGGACGGTGAACTGATGGATAGTTCGGCAGGACATGGGCCGCTGGAATTTTTGCAGGGTGTCGGAAACATCATCCCCGGCCTGGAGAATGAATTGTACGGTATGGCGATTGGTGAAAGCAAAAAAGTGATTGTCAGCGCGGCGGAGGGTTACGGCGAACTGGACCCGGACGCCTACAGCGATGTGCCCCGCGCCGATTTCCCCGACCATATTCCGGCAGAAGTTGGCACAGAATTGCAGGTGCAGGACGAAGACGGCCAGCCGCTGTACGCGCGCATTGATTTGGTCACCGATGACCTGATTCGGCTGGATTTCAATCATCCGCTGGCGGGCAAGGAATTGAACTTCGAGGTGAAGGTTGTCGGCCTGAGAACCGCCACTGCCGAAGAAATGGAACACGGCCACGCGCACGGTGACGAACACCAGCACTAAATTTCCAGATGCCACAATAAAAAACCAGCGCCCTGCGGCGTTGGTTTTTTATACCAGCAGTAGAACCAGCCCCGCCGCCGAAAGGGCGCAGGCCAAATTCACCAGGTCATTGCTCAGCCAGCCCCAACCGCGAATCAACGTGGTCGGCGCGCCGCAGCGGTGCAGCGGATGTTGTTCGGTTTCTTTTTGGCAGGCCGGGCAGCGGTAAATCGCCTGCGCTGTCGCGCCGAGGAAACTGTCGAAGAGGGCGCCCAAAAAACCAGCCAGAGTCACCCAAATTGCCAGGCCCGGCGAAACTGTCAGCGGGGCGAGATTGGCGCTCAGCCCGCCGATTAGGGCTGACCCGGCCAGGGCGGCGAGCGTGCCAATCGGCGAGATTGCGCCCGAAGCGCCTTCTTCCACCACACGCAGCGAGGTAATCAGGCGCGGCGGATGCGGGTTGAGTACACCCAATTCTGTCGCCCAGGTATCCGCGTTGACGGCGGCCAGCGAGGCGGCGAACGCTGCCCACACCCAAGCCTGCCCTGGGAAGAAAAACCACAGCCCGGCCAGGAGCGCTGCCAGGCCGCCGTTTCCCAAAACCTGCCCGGCGTCACGCTGGCTACCTTTGGAAAATTTCTCATTCAGCCCGCGTTTGCGGGTTTTGAAGGCAAGGCTGAGCGTGCTGGAGGTGATGAAAAAAACCAGCAAAAGCGCGGCCCAGCGCCAGCCGCCCACGCCAAAAATGATTGTTCCCAGCAGCGCGGCGGCCAGCGCGCCAGAGCGGCTGAGGCTGCGCGCGCCAAAAGCCGCCAGAGCAGCCACAACAGCCAGGAAAAATCCAGCCCAAAGTTGCATAATTATAGCGGGGTGGTGACGATGAAAAAGACGGCCAACAAAAATGCCAGCGAAGAGAGCGCGGAGGAAACCCAAACCGCCAGCGCCAGCGGGCGCAGTTCATCGCTCCGATAAAAAAACAGCCCGGCCAGCCAGCCCGTCAGCGCCAGCAGGGCGCTCAACAGCGGAATGAGAATTAACTGCCCGGCGGGCGCCAGGTCGAGCGGACGCCCCAACGAGTCAAATCCCAGCGGCAGGCGCCCGTCGCTGACAGGGTGCAGGCGCTGCAGGCCGGGCAATAAAATACTGGTCCACAGCAGCAGGCCGAGATTAATCAACAGCCCGGCCAGCCACAAGCCGCGCGCCAGCCGGTTTCCCCAGGCCAGCCCGACCACGAAAGACGGATATTCTGAATGCGAGGCGGCGTTGTGCAGGCTGCCCATTTCGACAATTTTTTGGAAAGCGGCGGCAAAAGCCGCCGGGTCGGCGGGTGAAATGGCAAAAACCTGGCGGGCTGTCGCCACCAGCAGCAGTTTGTCGGCGCGCGAGGCGAGAAATTCCACCTCGCGCAAGTCGGGGTGGCGGGTAACGCCTAAAATGCCGCCGGGCAGACGCAGCCAGGGCAGCGCCAGCGGCGTGGTCAAATCTTCGGCGGGGCGCAGCCACTCCACGTCACCCACGGGAATTTCCTCGCTGCGCAGGCCCCAGGTCAGGCGCAGCGTGTTGCGGTCGAGGCCGTAACTGGCGCGCGAAAGCGCATAAACGCGATAGGCCAGCGCCGGAAGCGGCAAAAAAGTTATCAAAAAGAGGGCGATGAACAGGCTGAAGCGCAGGTCGAGCGGCGCGCCGTAGACCTGCCAGGCGGCGAACAACGCCAAAAAACCCAGCGCCAGCATCAGCGCCAGGTGAACGACATAACCGCGTTGTTTTGGGGGAAAAAAGAATTTCATGCCAGGGCAGAAAGTTCCTCGCGCAAGGCCTGGCAAACGTATTCCACCTGCGCCTCGCTCATCACGCCGCTGAAGGGAAGCGCGACACCGCGCCGCCCCAGGTCTTCCGTCACCGGAAAATCGCCTTCGCGGTAACCAAAGCGTTCCACCATGTAGGGCTGAAGGTGAATCGGCAGAAAATAGGGCCGAATGGGCACGCCACGCGCTTCCAGTTTTTTGGCGAGCGCGGCGCGGTCAATTTTTGCATCCAGGCGGATGACGTAGACAAACCAGCTCATGCGAGTCGTTGCCGGACGAATGACGGGCATCTCAACCCCGGGCAGATTTACCAGCCGCGAAGAATACCAGGCTGCCACCTGCTCCCGTTTCGAGAGCATTGATTCCAGCCGGGCGAGTTGGGCAATCCCCAGCGCGGAGGACATTTCATCCAGCCGGTAGTTATAGCCCAGGTAACTATGCGAAAGCCAGGTATCGCCCGGCGCGCG